>JAEWOZ010000125.1 GCA_023399505.1 Fusobacteriota bacterium
CTATTTGACAAAGCAAATTAAAAAAGTTAAATTAGTTTTATAAACAAACTATACTTAAAATAAATTAACAAACCTAGAAATGTAAATAAAATTATAAGATCAAAAGAATTATTGACTTTAAGGTTTAAGATGGTATTTAATAAACTAATTTGGATTTTTAATGAATACATATATTAAAATTTAAATCTTATTCCTATAGCTTGCCAAAAATGTTTTACAATTTACAATTCTAAATTTAAAAAATAAATAACCTAATGAGGAGAAAATATGAAAAAAATAATATTAATACTTCTAATATTATCATGTACTAAGGTTATCAAAAATCTAGACCTTAAAAACAAAGGTATAGATGAAGATTTGATTCTAGCAATAGACCAAGATGATGAAAATAAATTTAAAGAATTAGTTATCAATGGTGCCAATATTTATAATAATAAAACCTTATTAAAGCAAGCTTTAGAAAAATCTAGTTTAAAAATAATTAAAATATTTTTGGAAAACAACGTAGAGGTTAGTGATGATGAAATCATCAAAATATATGACCTGTCCTTAAATAATTTTAATTTTGAAATAATAGATATAATGATTAAAAAAAATTACAATTTAAAAGAAGGCGACATAAGTAATAAAAAGTATTTTTTATTACTTTGCTATTCAGGGATAGGAGAAGAGGCTAAAGAATTTATTGTAAAAAATGTTTTTGAAACAGATAACCTTGAAAAGCAAATTAGAGTCGCAATAAACCAAAGTTCTTTTTCAAATGACTTGTATAAATTACGAGCAAAAAATATAGAAGCTATTATTGGCATAGACATTGATGAGCTATATAACAATAATGAAATTAAAATTATTCAAGAAATAATAAAATTATCTCACGAACTACCAAAACAAGTTGAAAAAAATAATCTGAAGCTAAAAAGTACATGCAAACAAATTTTTCTCTTAGTATACAAATACATTCATTATAGAATAAATGAAATTAATCAAAAAAAGCCTGAAATTAAAAGCATGCTACAAACTTTAGAACAACTAATGCCTGCTTTGGTCTATCAAAAAAAGTTTATTGATGAATTTTCATCAGAAATGAAAGACCCATTTGTAGAACCTCTTTTTTTAGCTGAAATTAAAGAAATGATTAAATATGTTAGGTCGATATATGAAAGTAACAATACATCTGAAACAATCACAAATTTAAATAACATTAACCAAAAGCTTAATACTAAAAAAGACTCTATTTATGTTTTAGAGTTGCTTAAAAAAATTTATATACCTATTGAGTGCTTAGCTTTTTGGCCCTCTTCTAATCAAATTAACCAGAATGAACAAATATTCCAATTAGCATCTCTCTCTATTGGTAAAGATTTTTCTACTTTTATTCCTTATGACTTACTTGAAATTAATAAAGAAAAAAGAGAAGATGCTGAAAAAAAATTGAATAGCTCTAGCAGTACCTTGGAAGATAGAATTGAAGCGAGTAGAATATTAATATATTCTAAAATCCCTTGGAAATCAATACGAAATATAAGTGCACTATTATCAAAATCTATAAATACTGAAAATGATGATGATTTAAAAGAAAAAAGAATTATTTTTGAAGCAAATAAAACATTAGAGCTGGATTTGCGAGAGTTACTTCCAATCTTTCAAGAACTAATTGCTTTTGAGTTATCTACTATTATTAAACAACCGTTAAAAATTAATTCTAATCAATATCAACCATTAAATGAAAACAAGTTGAAATATTTAGGAGATTATGCTGGAGATGTACTTTTCTTAAATAAGATTAGCTATATTTTAAGTGATTTACATCCTAAAAAAGATTTTTTTGCAGAGACTTACTTACGTTTACTAGTAATCTTAGGTGAATGTGCTAAAAATCTTTCATCTCATACTAGAAAGTTGATAGGAGAAGACTACTGTAAAAAACTAGCTAAAGTTAGAGATGAAATATTACATGAAATAGGTTACTTACATTGTATGCAAGATATATTGGAAAAAAGAGGAAAACAAGAACTTGCTGTGAAACTAAAAAATGGTTTTATATTGTTACTAGATCAAGTTAATAAAGTTCAAAAAAAGCTTCCTAATAATTGGCTAGAAATCAAGAAATTTTATGATAAAAACTGTGATACTGTTAAACCATTGCCCTCTAATTTACTTCAAGTGACTTCTACAATCACAGACTTACAAAACAAATTTACAGATTTTAAAAAAATTATGAATCCTATTCTTGATGAACAAGATCTTAAAGATCTTCGTTCAACAAAAGAGTATATACCTAGAGACCTTGAAAAGAATCGAAACCAGATATTAGAAATTATTAAAGAAAAAGTTAAGCCTATTGAACAAGATGATTTTTTTGTTTTGGTTGATTCAATGTATCCAATGACTAACAATCAGAAAGAAAAAATAAAAAGAGCATACAGAAAGCTAAAAGAAAAAGAGAAAGAGAAAGAGAAAGAGAAAGAGTATTCTTCTTCCATCATTGTAAAAAAAGAAAATTTCTCTTCTATTATTCAAGAATTAGAAAAGATTAAACCAACAAATGATGAAGAAATTAATTTACTGATAAAAAATCTTAGCAATTATACAGCTGACTCTCTTAAAGATAAACTAGATAAAATGGGGTTAATTGATGCTAAAAATATTTGGGAAGAAAAACGTAAAAAGGTTATTAAAGGAAATAATAATAAACCTCTGAATATGGATGAAGCTTTAATTATTTCAATCGATAATGCAAAAAATATATTAGAAATTTTAGAAAAGTTAGAAAAGTTAGTTCATAAAGAAGAATTATCTAATATAATATCATTGGAGAAATTTTTGAAAAATCCTAGATTATGTCTTGCTGTTGAATTTCATTTTACTTTTTTAAGAATTTATACAGATAGGGTCCAAGAAGATCTAAGCTATTTACTTTGTTATGATTTAGTGAATGAACCCATCTTAGAGTTGAATAATAATTTATATAACTTGTTAACAGCAGAATTAAAAAATATAAAGCTATATGGTAGTGAACTAGCACATTTGCACGACATAACCAAGTTTGATGGTGTTACTCCTTACGGACATAGACTTATTAATTATAAAGAATTATATTCTGCACTAGAAGATTATAAGTATTC
Source organism: Fusobacteriota bacterium (assembly GCA_023399505.1). GTDB lineage: Bacteria > Fusobacteriota > Fusobacteriia > Bac17 > JAEWOZ01 > JAEWOZ01. The sequence continues at coordinate 3,126 of JAEWOZ010000125.1, forward strand.
TAATTCAATTAAAAATATTATCAAAAGATATATAGAGCTATTGAATGAAATAATAGAAAAAATTAATAAAGATAGAGCTTCAAAACTAGAGATAGCATTTAAAAAGTTAAATAATTCCGATAACTCAAATGAAAATAAAATTTATATAAAGCTTTTTAGATTATTACATCATATAAAACCAATTACTAGTTCAATAAAAAGCTCCAATAATGTTTCTAAATATGCCAATGTTTCAAATCAAAGAATTAATTTTGAAGAAAAATCTATAACTGGCGATGGATGGTGTACATTAAATGCAATAGGTATAACAGACCCAGCTATGGCTATAAATTCTCTTAAGAATAAACTAGATGACCCTCGTATTGTCAAATATATACGTAGAGCTATAGAAAATAATTATCAAGCTATGAAACTAGGGGAAAAATTTGGTATTAAAGGTAAAGATGACCAAGGTAATAATATTAAAGAAAAAATCAAGGTTTTATATTCGGATTGTGAAGAGGATGTCCCATTAGCTTATAAACATATGTCAGATTATTTGTCACTTTCTAAAGTTCAAATTGCATATCTAGATTATTTAATTAAAGCACGTTATGTCGACAGTAATATTGCCGAAGCGTGTTTATCATTGCAAAATAAGAAACTAGCTTTATTTATTGATTACAATTTGCCTAATGGGGAATTAATTAGTATGGTAGAAGATGATGTTGTGCCTAATGATCCCAATACTATCTGTTTGGTTTTTCATCCAGGTACTAATAGCTTAATAGCACATTACAATCTTTTGGAATATAAAAATCTTTCTAATTAATTTGAATATATATAAGCTCTATAAGAAATTAAACAAGAATGAAAGGTTTTTTAAGTTTATTAAAAAAAATATTAAAAACATTATTAATATTTGTTAAAAATTTTAGAGCAGTTCGAATCAAGAAGAGAAGTTATTTTTTAAAGCTTCTCTTTATATATGTAGTTAAATTAGATTAGAAAGTTAATTACATGAATAATAAAAGCTTAATTAATAGGAAAGGATACTAGTTTTACATAATGTATATTATCGGAACATAATTATTATAGTTAAAATACTTAATTTTGTGATATATTCCATATAGAAACTTTTATGAAATTATAAAAAAATTATAATTACCTTTTTATGAAATCACGTAGGCAAATATATTCTTTAAAAAAATATTTTTTGTAATTTGCATTTTTTAACCAAAATTTTTACAAAATATCTTATTTTAATATATTTTTGTGTCAAATTATATAAAAAAATACACGATAAAAAATATTTTTACACATTTAAATAAAAATTCTTATAAAAAATTTGAAATTATCAATTTATGTATTATAATGTAAAAATATTGTAATAAAAGGTTCAAAACTTTGTGGAATTGTGCAAAATAAAATAAAAAAGTGTAAAAATATCGAATTTAATCGAATAATGGATAACATTCATTGTCAATTAACAGTTTTTTTAAAATCAAAAAGGAAATCTTACATAAAGCTTCCCCTTTTAATTTTTTTATTTAATTATGAATTTTTAATGTTTTCAAATCTAAAAAAGGCATATTAAATCCTCTGTTAAAAAATAATTTTTTAACCTTTTTAAATTGTTCTACAATTGAATTCGTTAATTCTATTTAAACTATTTTCTAATGTTAAATCTTAAATTTTAAAAATATAATGCATTTAAATAAAATACATTTTTAAGGATTATTCACAATTTATTTAATTTTTTATCTAAGACAAAAATTTTCTTACCTTGAAAAGCAACACCTAAAGCTATTATATTTTTTATACCTCTGCTTAGTAGCTCAGTTATATATTTCTTTTCTTCTATTTATTTAATTGCATCTTCTTTTTTTAGTTTATCATCTTTATCTTCCTTATCTAATATTTTAATTTCTATTATATAAGCTAATCTATTTTTATCATATGGAATAATTACTAAATCATATCTATCATTGCCTTATTCTCTATTACTTTTTATCTCATATTCATTGTATAGATATGCTAGCCTATTAACATGTTATGATAAGAATTTTCTGATATAATGCCTTTAAAAAATTATTTTATTTGCTTTAATTATTAAAATCAAAATTATATTTATAAATTTCTTGAAAATATTAGTACCTTGATAATTAGCAAACATGCCAATTATTTTTTTGTTATTTTGCTAACTGATAATCTTATTATCTTCATAAATTTTTTTGTTTTCTATCCTCCCTATAAATTTTATTTCCATATAGCGGTTCTAGCACTTAGTGTCATTTTTGTAAAAAATTTTTAAAAACCACTTTTTTTATTATATTTTAAAATTTATTTAAACTCTCAAATAATTATTTTTTAATTATATATCGCATTTATGCAATAAAATATTCCTGTAAATAGATTATAATTTTTTAGTTTTAATAACAATATTTTTACCTTTAAATGCTAATCCTAATAACAAAATACTTTTAATATTATTTCTTACTAATTATACTATTATGAATATCACTTTTTTTAATAAATTTTCTTGCTATTTCTTCATTTACAAAACTAATAAAACTTTTGTTAGTACTTACTTCCGCATAGCCATGTTCCTCAGTATAAACTTCTCTTTTTAATCCTAAAGCTCTCTCATAAAATTCTACAGTACTTTTTAAATCTTTTACATAAAAGATTATATTTCTAAAATCCATTTTATTTTCTACCTCCAATTATTAATTAACAATTGATCTAATTCTACTTTTTGTCCTTAACTTCTTTCAATTTACGCTTTACTGCTGATGAGTTGCTTACATTTTGTTTACCCAATTTCGATAAAGAAACTTTGCTCTTATTAGCTTTTGCTTTTTCTATAGGTGAAAGCTCATCCCATACTTTTTTTGGCAAATATCTTTTTGTATATTTTGCACCTACGGCTTTACTTTTATCTGAAGTTTGCCACTCTTCTTTGGTCCACTTTTCTAAACTTTTTTGACTTGAAGTTCTCCTTTTAGGGTGTTTATAATCTCCACCTTTATTTTCATACTCTTTATTTAATATTTGTGATTTTCTTGCAGACCATTGGCCAGACTTTCCACCTTTATCTTCGTTCTTTATCTTTTCTTTTAGACTTTCTCTTAATTTTGGTTTAGTGTAGTCTTCAGAGTAGTCCTTTTCATTTTTTCCTTTATTATTGGATTTATTTTTAGTCATTTAAACCTCCAAAAATTATATATTATATAATGATTTTATTCCAAATCATTAATATTTGTCAATGCGGTTCGAGGGAAACGTATTTCGGAAACTCTATTAAATATAGTTCTTCTGTTAGAATAATTTTGTTGAAATATTTATTCTTAATAATATAAATTAAAAAATTGATTTTTAGATCAAAAAAGAACTAAGATAAATTTTTTCTTTATTTTCCAAGATTCTTCTAATTCTTCCATCTTTATCAGCTCTTTTTAATTCAATAACATATCCTGTTTCAGAACTTTCTTCTGGTGACAGTTTAACTAATTTTTCGTGCCTATTTTTAACTTCTAATATTTTTTCTGTAATAACATTTATATTATAAAATTAAAGAAATATACACTGTCTAAATGCTGTCTTCTTTTAAAGCTTCTACTAATTTTTCAACCTCAACTTCCCATTTGAAGCTTGACAAGACTTTACTTAGTCTTGATACAAAAACGTTTATTTTATTTCTTATACTATTGAACCTTGTTTCAAAAATTTTAAGACCCTTTGTTCCTTTGTCTTTTTCATCACTATATTCTATTAATACCTCTAAAATCAATTTCTTTATCTCTATTATATATTCTAGTTCGCCCAATTTGCATAATTTTACAAAATTTAGAAAACAATTTATAAGTAAGCTACCATTATTTAACATAAAATTGTCCATTAAGAAAATTTCACTTATATTTATTTCTCTTAGAATGTTTTTTATTAAATTATTTCCATCTTCTGAACTTAAGTTAAATCCTTTTCTTCTTTTTGAAACATTTTTCACTAGGTCATTTTCGCTACCTGACTTCAATTCTAAAGCTTTCTTGTAAATAAAAGATAAAAATCTTATATTTGGAATATTTTTATTGAATATTAATTCCAATAACTCAATTTGATTTTTCGATCTTATCAAAAATTTGAATAATAACTCTGATTCATTATCAGCAAAGGTAGCTCCATTTTGGACTAGAAGTTTCATAGCATCTTCATTAGGGAAAGAGAAGCTTAGCACTGTACTTCCTCTATTAGTTTTGTCATGAATATTAGCTCCCAGTTCTATTAACGTTCTAATTACTTCGACGTTTCCTTCTCTTGATGCTATCATCAATGCTGTAACAGCATTCAGATCTTTTTCATGAATATTAACACCTAACTCTATTAAGGTCTTAACTACTTCAGCATGCCCATTTTGTGAAGCTATCATTAGTGCTGTCCAGTCCTCTTTATTCTTATCATTAATATTAGCTCCCGCACTTATTAGCTTTTTAACTACTTCCATATGCCCATTTCGTGAAGCTATCATTAATGCTGTCCACCCATCTTCTTCAGTATTATATTCGTAATCGGTATTCTCTTTAATTCTCTGATTAGCGTTGGCCCCTTCTTCTAATAATAATTCAACTAATTCTTTATTTCCATTTGAAGAAGCTAAAGTTAACGGTGTCCAACCAGAATTGGTTGTTTCATTGATATTAGCTCCTGCTTTTATTAATATTTTAATTATTTCGATTCTATTCATTAAAACCGCACGTGTTAGTGCTGTATCTCCTTCATAGCCTCTTTTGTTAACATCAGCACCTTTTTCTGTTAATAGCTTTACTATCTCAACATGGCCATGCAAAGAGGCTAGCATTAATGCATCATATTCATCACTATTATCATTATCATTATCATTAACATTAGCACCTTTTTCTAATAATGTTTTAACTATTTCTATATGACCACCTTCACAAGCCAATTTTAATGCTTCATCTATATAATTTGCATAATTACTTTGTAATTTAATAATGTATTCCAATATATTATTGCTATTAAATATACAAGATGATGTTAAAGGTATTTTTCCCAGATTATCTTCGCTTTGAATATCAAGATTGTATGTCTCTACTAACATCTTAAATATATCTATTTTGTCCTCCATTGATGCTATTATTAAAGCGTTTCTATTAACTTTATCTTTTGGAGCTTTTGGATCTATTTTATATTTTTCTATAAAATTTTTCACCTCTTCTGCATTCGATGTATAACACAAAAGCAAAAAATATTTGTTTCTATCTAATGATCCCTCTTCTAATTTATATCTATCTTTTATTAAATCTATTAGTCCACAATTAAAATCATCTAATGCTAAATCATATATTTCTATTTCATTCTTTTTATTTATTTCAACCCCTTTCTTTATCAACTCTTTCACTATATTAACATTTTTATTATATAAAGCTAGATCTAAGACACTTCTCCCATCCAAAGTATAATTAATATTCGCACCTTCATTTATTGATTTTATAGCTTTATTATTCTGATTACTTTTTATAAATAAGGCTAAATTCTCATCTATACCTTTAGTTTTAAAATCTAAATTTTCAAAACTTTTAACACAAGAAAGAATTAAAGTTATCAATATGAATTTTTTCATTTTTATCTCCTTAGTAATTTAATTTTCCATTTTATTTATTAAAATTTTTCACACATTAATTGTCTATATTTATTTTTTATTTTAATTTAGCAAAATATAAACAAAAGTTATTTAAGTTCTTTAATAACTTTTTCAAAGAGTTATACAGGCAAATTTTTTAAAGAATAAAGAAAATTTATACAATCGCGAACACTGTTTTCTATATCTTGAGGTATGCCATTTCTTTTATTTAAAAACACGAATAAGTATCCTATATACTCGGATATTTTTTTATCTTGAAATCCCTACATTTTGAAGAAAAGATTATGATAATATCATCACATATCATTTATACACTTTCAAGTTTTTTCGTCCTTTTGTCCAAAACATAACGATTATGTGCTATATTAGCTAAATCTTTATTGTGAGTTACTACTATTATAGTCTGTTTCATCTCTTCATTTATTGTTTTAAACAATTGATGTATACTTTGACTAGTTTCAAAATCTAAGCTACCAGTAGGCTCATCTGCTAGTAATAAAGAAGGATCGTTTATTAAAGCTCTTGCAATAGCTACTCTTTGCTTTTCCCCTCCTGATAAATTATGTATCTTTTCATTAATTTTATTTTTAATATTACAAATTTCTAATAATTTTATTGCTTTTAATTCTTTTTCTTTTTTATCACTAAATTTATTTATCAATGCAGGAATAATTACGTTTTCTAAAACTGTAAAATCTTCTAATAAATTGTAGAATTGAAAAATAAATCCTACCTCTTTATTTCTAAATGCATTTATCTCTTTCTCTTTCAATTTACTCACATCTTTTCCTTTATAATTTATTAGACCTTCATATTTATTATCAAGAAGTCCTAAAAGATTAAGAAAAGTACTTTTTCCTGAACCAGATGCGCCTTCGATTGAAATGAATTCACCTTTTTGTATAATTAAATTCAAATTATCTAATATTTTATTTTGACCATAATATTTAATTAAATTTTTTATTTCTATTATATTATCCATTTTTAATCCTTACTTATATTTTAATTAATGTTTCTAATTTTAAAGGTCGCTATCCTAAATTTGTTTTCATTTTTATCTGCTTATTCTAAATTGCCGTAAATAAATTACAACTTTTTAGTTTTAATAACAATGTTCTTACCTATAAATCCTAAACCTAATAACAGAATGTTTTTAATTCTATTGCTCACTAATTCTTTATAGTATTTCTTTTTTTCTATTTGATTTAAAGCTATCTCAGCACATTCTTCTACTTTTTCATCTTTATCAGCTCTTTTTAGTTCGATAACATAACCTAATCTATTCTTATCATATGGAATAATACATATGTCATATCTTCCATCTCCTGATTCTATATTGCTTTTTACTCTATATTCGCCACTGGCTTCTAAATAGTAGAAGAAGCTTATCATAAGCATGTGAAGTGAATTTTCATACTTAATATCATGATTACTGGCTATATTCATTATTATTCTCTTTAACTCATTTTCAAATGATTCTATATTTCCACTCTTTATATATTCTATTATTTTAAATGAATTATTAGTTAATATATTGAAATAATCTTCTATTAAAGACCTATATACTTTCATTACCTCTTTATTAGGTACTGATATTATGTATTTTATCTACATAATATTTGTTTTCATTTATAAATAATTTAAAGTCAGAATTACTTAGTTCTATCATTTTCATAGTCTCTTTCTTCCTTTCTTAAAACACATAAGTAAAATATTTTACCACATATTAAAGAGGATATTTTGCAGAAAGACTTTTGCTCTTTCTAATATTAATTTAGAAACTATTTTATAAAAGTCCAATAAAAATTTATAAATTAAATAATTTTTATCAAAAAATCTAGGAAAATTTAAGCATTATAAAAGAAAATTAATTTAATACTGTTAAATAACTTACTTTTACTTCCATTTTATAAATTATCAAAAAAAAGAAGTAATATTTTTATCACTTCTTTATATCTATAAAATTTCTTATTTTCTTAAAGATATAAGTACTTTATTTATATCTCTAACATATGTTTTGGTTAATAAATTTTAATAGTTTATATAGTTTATTTAGTTTTAATTTTTGTCCTTAATTTCTTTCAACTTAAGCTTTACTGCTGATGGGTTGCTTACATTTTGTTTACCTAATTTTGATTTTGCACCTACAGCTTTACTTTTATCTGAAATTTGCTATTCTTCTTTAGTCCATTTTTCTAAACTTTTTTGACTTGAAGTTCTCTTTTCAGGGTGTTTATAATCTCCTCCTTTATTTTCATATTCTTTATTTAATATTTGTGATGTTCTTGAAGAACATTGGCCAGACTTTCCACCTTTATCTTCATTCTTTATCTTTTCTTTTAGACTTTCTCTTAGTTTTGGTTTAGTGTAGTCTTCAGAGTAGTCTTTTTAACTTTCTCCTTTATTATTGGCTTTATCTTTATTCATTTGAACCTCAGAAAATTTATATATTATATAATTATTTTATTCTAAAGGGTTGATGTTTGTCAAGAGTTCTTAAGGATTTGTATTTAGAAAAAATCTATCAAGTTTTATGAGATTTTTTATTTATATAGCATACATTTTTATCTATATTTCTCATAATTTTAATTGTACAATTAAAGTATATAGGAGATAAATATCCTTGTAAATGATTATTTCACTATAATATTTCCATTCTATTAAAATTTTCATTATGTATTTCAATAATTAAATGAAGAACCGTATCCAAAATTAATTGTACAATCTCTTTTTCATCATTTCTTATAGCAATATCTAAAGCAGAATCATTTTTGTCATTCACCGTATTAACGTCAGCACCTGATTGTATTAATAATTTAGCTAACTTAAAATATTCAGATGCAAAAATTAAAGGCGTATTATTTTCATTATCTATTAAAGTATTAACATTTGCTCCTTTTTTAATCATTAAGGCAGCTATGTTTAAATTTTCAGTTTCCAAGGCGTGAGCTAAAGGCGATAAATTTTCATCATCTAGCATATTAACGTCAACACCATTTTTCACCAAAAATTTAGCTATTTTTTTATAATCATAATTTAAGGCATATGTTAATGAGCTCCAACCACCTATTTTATGGTTAATATCGGCCCCTTTTTCTAACCAGAATTTTGTAAGTTTTAAAGATCCAATTTCTGAAGCCTCTACTAATAATTCATTAATATTTCCTAAGTTAGCACCTCTTTTTACTAAGAGTTTTACTAAGTGCAAATCTCCTCTTTTAGCAGCTACAATTAATGGGCTCTCTTCATCTAAATTTTTTCCATTTATATTAGCTCCTTTTTCTATCAATAAGTAACTCTATAGCTTCCAAGTGAAGTTGTTCACAAGCTACCATTAATGCGCTACTATTTTTATCATCTACGTTATTGATATCAACTCCTTTTTCTATTAATAGCTTAATTATTTCTATATTCTCAATTTCAGTGGAAGATGGTATTTCAAAAGAATTATTGGGATTATATGGGCTCGACCATAAACAGCTCTTAACTTCATAGGGATTTTTAAGAACATAGGCTAAAACTTTATTGCTATCAGAAGAGGGTAAAAAGTTTGCACCTCTGTCACTTGCATTAACATTGGCCCCATTTTCTAATAATAATTTTACTGTATTTACATCCCTTTTATAAACTGCAAGCATTAAGGGGGTGGCATCCATTTTATTTGTGTAGTTGACATTAGCGCCCTCTTTTATTAAAAGCTCTATCATTTCAAAGCTAGTGTACTTTATTGCTAATATAAGGGCTGTCTCTTCTGAGCTGCTTAGTAAATCAATTTTGATACCTTTTTTCATCAATAATTTAGCTAATTCTACATTATTCTTTTTAGCAATATACATCAAAGGGCTATAACCATTAGGATCTAAAATGTTTGCGTCTATACCTTCTTTTATGTCTATTAATAATTTAAATGCTTCTAGATTATCGAAATAGTTGCAAGCAGTTAAAGGAGTAAGATTATTATAGCTATCTTTTAGGTTAATGTTAATATCAGTAATTAAAATAATTTTACGAACCTCTTGTAAGTTATTTTCGACAATGGCCTCAATTAGATCATCTATAATTTTTTTATTTAGTTGGGCTAGGACATTTAAATTTTTGTTACAATTTAAAATTATTAATAGCAAAATTAATACTTTGAACATTTTTGTTCTCCTTTTTCTTTTTTAGCATTTCTAGTTATTATATTAAATTTTTATTTATATTTTAGAATATCTTAAGAAGTGCCTTTTAAAGAGCTAATACATGCCTAACAAGATTATTAAACTTACTAAATAAATATAGTTGCATTTTATATAGAAGCTATAAAAGTCGCAATTATAAATTTTTATTTTTCAAATTTTATCATTTAATATAAAAAAATCAAAGCTTTAAAATCTTGATTTTAGAAAGTTATTATAATCATGCTTTTATTCTTTTTTAATATTTTCCCAGGCAATATAGAGCTATAATTATTTCTTATATTGGAAATTTCTTTTAGTGCAATTAAATACTATCTCTATTTAGTTAAATTTTTCCTTATCTAATTTGGAAGATATTTTCCTAACATCAATTTTCTTTTTTTTTATTTTTTAAATTTCGTATTTGAAAATATATTTCTCCTACAAAAAAATTAATTTTCTTTTTTATTAAATTTATCTCCTTAAGGAACCTTTCCTCATATCCTTCTATATTATTAATTTTTTCTTTATAATATTCTTTGAAGATATTTATCAGATTTTCATTTATCTCTTTACTATATTTAATTCTTCTAGTTTAAATAACTTCGTAACATTAAAAAAAGATTCCATAAGCAAATTCTTATTTTTCATTAAAAAATTATCAGAAGAAAATATTTTATTTATATTTAAATGCTCTATTATTTCAATTTTCAAATCTTGAGTAAAGGATGAAAAGTTTTCTAAAATATGTAATGTTCTTGGTATATTTAAAGAATTATTTTCATAAAATAAAAGCTGTGAGGTACGTTGATTTTTAATTAACACATTCAATATCGCTTCTAGTAAGACAAAATTTTCAATTTGACCATTTTCCCCTTTTAACAGTATATTTAAATCTATTGTTTTATAATGTCCTTCTTTAAGTAATAGGTTAAGTATTTTAAGCTTTCTAGAAAATAGTTTAGGACTTTTATCTTTAACTTTTCGAATTAAAGGAGATGATTGTGCTGCTTTATTCAATTGTTTCATAATTATAGTTAAAGCAGTATTTCCTGAATTATTTTTTATAGTTATGTCAGCACCTGCCTCTAGAAGCAAACTTGTCATATCATAGCCGTCAAAAAAACCTATGTTATCTATATTATCTATTAATCTTATTAAAGCAGTGTTTCCAAGTTTATCTATAAGATTAGGATCAGCGCCTTTACTTAACAATAATTTTGAACGGTGGCAAATTCCTTTAGATGCCGCAATCATCAAAGGAGAAATGCCTTTATTATTCTGAATATTTGGATCAGAGTTATTTTCCAATAAAAACTTTAAATTATTAAAATCGAGTGAAAGTGAATCTAAATATAAAATATAAATTAATAATGTGTTTCCATTTTCGTCTTTTGAATTAACATTAAGGCCGTTTTCTATTAATAGTTTTACTATCTCAAAACATCCATATCCTCCCTTTATAGCATTCATGATATATTTTTCAAGGTTGTTAAGATTCGCCCCTTTTTCTATTGCTAACTTTACTAGTGACTTATCGTAACTTTCTATAGCATACATCAATACTGTCTTTTCAACATTATCAGCGCAATTAACATCAGCATGGCCTTCTGTTATTAATAGTTTTGCTAATTTAAAATGTTTGTTTTTTATAGCATCAAAAATTGATACTTCACTAATATCAGCTTCTTTTTTTAATAATATATTTACTAATGAATGACCATTATCATTAGCTACCGCGTGCATTAAAGCTGTTTTACCATCACTTCCTTTATAGTTAATATTAGCGCCTTTACTTAAAGCTTCTTTAACACCCTTTATTTCATTTTTTTTGGAAGCTTCTGTTAATAAAAGGCCAAGACGAATATCTTCTTGTTTCTCATATTTAATTTTCTCATCGGAACCGCTCTTTTTAACGAGGTACTCAACAACATTAGTATATTTATTACAATTAATAAATATTAAACATAGTAATTTGATTATAATTCTTTTCAATTCCTCTCCTTTATCCATATTTTGTATGTTATTTTAATTAATTTAATTTTTTTTATGATTTTTTGTGTACAATAAATAAGATAAAAAATCACTTATTTTTCTTTTTACAACTTTTTCAAGAAATTTCTCTTCAGATTCATCTATATAATCTACTTTTTTGTCATAATAATTTATTAAAGATGTTATTAAGATATGATTTATATCTTTCACCATTTCCAATTCTTCTAATTTATGCAATTTTATTACATTTAAATAAGATTCTATTAACAAGCTTTTATTTTTCATTAGAAATTGATTAGAGGAAAATAGTTTAGTAATGCCTATCTCTCCTATAACTCTGTCCTTTAATTCATCTTTGAAAGTTAGAGCTTTTCTTAGAACAAATATAGCTCTTTCTATATTTAGATTATTATCATTATAAAGTAAAAGTTTTGTAAGATGTTCGTCTTCTATTACTATCTCCGTAACATTTTCAAATAAACTTTCAAATAAGTTTTCTAGTTCATATTCCTTAAGTACATTAGCACCTTTTTTTTAATAATAATTTCATTATATTTTTATTACCTCTACATGCTACGGTAAGCAATGAAGTATATTTTTTATTATTTTTAGCATTTATATCCTCTATAGTACTGTTTAGTAGCAAACGTACTATATTTTCATTTTCTCTGGATACTGAAATCATTAGTGCTGTCTCTCCATAAACGTTTTTTGCATTGATATTCGTACCTGCTTTTATAAGTAATTTTACTATTTTAAGTTGGTATGGTACATAAAACGCTTTATCCATACATAATTGCATTAATGAAGTATTTCCATAAGTATCTACAACGTTAGGGTTTGCTCCCTTACTTAACAATAATTTTACGACACCTAAATGCATACCTGATGCTGCAGTCATTAAAGAATTTTTTCCATCGTCGTTCTTAAAGTCAATATTTTTAATACCTACATTTAATAGCAATTTTACTATTTCTTCGCATCGTGGAGATAATATAGCTTGAAATACTAA
>JAEWOZ010000107.1 GCA_023399505.1 Fusobacteriota bacterium
GTTAATATTTAAGTTCACCCCTTCAATTTTTATGGCTTTTCCTAACAAGAGAGGAAATCTTACTAGATGATGTAAAAATGTCTTTCCATCTTCAAAATAGAAATTAAAGATCTCTGTTTTACTTAGGTTAATAATTTTTTCTAATGCAGATAAATTTCCTTTATTAATGAAAAAATAAAGTTCATTAAAATTAATTTCTTCCTTTTCTTTTTGAAATTTTGGTATAAAATTTTCAATATTAAAACCAATCTTTTTTAATATACTAAAAATATATTCGCTTATATAATTATTATTATATAAAATAAAATTAGTTAAATACTTACCTTTTGCTAAAGAGCAATCTTTTATTAAAATCAATTTAACTATGCTTAAATAATTATTTTTATCAACATCATAATAAACTTTATCATAATTTTCATTTTGTGAAGCTACCATTAAAGCTGTGAAACTTTCATTTTTTTTAATATTAATATCAGCATCTTTTGACAATAAGATTATTATCTCTATAAGACCGTCTTGAGAAATATTAATGGCGTCTCCTTGTTAATATTCCATAGTCAACATTTGCACCTTTCTTTTCTTTATTAATTCCTTAACTTCATTTATATTATTATTATTTGTAACTGCTGATAAATTTTCATTTATATATTTATTTTTAAGATTTTTGATACATGAAACTATTAAATCTATTAATCTTATTTTAACATTCTTATAAAAATGAGATCAATTTTTATTTTAATTGGATAGCTTTTTTTGTAATTCTATCAAAAATAAAAAAGTTTATATTTAGCTTCTTGAAAACATTTCATCTAGCAATTAATAATTTTAACTATTTAGTTTAAGGATAAACATCTTATTAACTAAAAATTTTTAATAATATTCTCAAAAATTTCTATAGGTAAATTTTGCAAAAAATAAAGAAGATTAATATGGTTATGTACATTATCTTTTATTTCTTGAATTGTACTAGTATTTTTATTTAAAGATATAAACAATTGGATATATTCTTCTGATATTTTTCTTACTATCATATACGATATTTCTATAAGCTTATCTTTTTCAGATTTATCTTTAAAAATTTTTAGCATTTCACTTATATAATTTAAAATAGTTCTGTTTAGTTCATCTTTCCCATAAATATCTATTCCTGCCTCTACTAACTCTTTAATTAATTCTATATTTTCATTCATAACTGCATAATATAGAGCCGATTTTTTATTTATATCTTTAAGGTTAATATTCGCACCTTTTTTTATTAAGAATTTAGATATTTCTAACATATTCTTTTTAAAAGCTAATATAAGTGCTGTTTTATTATAATCACTAGAATTAACATCAGCACCTTTTTCTATCAACAATTTTACTATTTCAAGTTGATTCTTTTTAACCGCTATCATTAAAGCTGTAGCACCATCTCTATTATTTGATTCTAAATCTGATCCTTTAACTATTAAAAGATCTACTATTTCTAAGCAATCCGCTTCACAAGCGGCCATTAAAGGAGTAAAACCTTCATTGTTTTTTTTATTTATATTAGCTCCTTCTTTTATCAATAATTCTACAATCTCTATATAACCATTTTGAGAAGCTAGTATTAAAGGAGTAAAACCTTCTTTATCTGTATCATTAACATTAGCACCTTTTTCTATTAAAAATTTAGCTATTTCTAAATACCCCTTTTGGGTCGCTAGCATTAAGGCTGTTACTCCTTGATTTTCTTTTTTATTAATATCAGCTCCTCTATCTATTAATATTTTTATTATCTCTTTAAAGCCTTTTCGTACTGCTAATATTAAAGCTGTCCATCCATTTTCAATCTCTTTATCAATATTAGCACCTCTATTTGTTAATAATTCTACTATATTTTCATAACCATTATCACATGCAATCATCAAAGGTGTAAAATCATATTCATCTTTATCATCTATAAGTATTCCTTTATCTATTAATAGTTCTACTATATCTTTATTACCTCCTTCACAGGCTATCGTTAAAGCATTATTGTTGTAATTATCTTTAATTTCTTTTACATTAACATTTTTTACCTTTAGGAATTCTTCAACATTTTCGATATTTGATTTGTAGCATAACAATAAAAAATATTTCTTATCATCTATTATTCCTTCGGCTATTTTGTAATTTTTTTCGTACATTAAATCTATAATTTTTCTTGAATTAAAATCAAAATCAGTCAAAGCTAAATTATATATTTTTGCAACTTCTTCTTTAGTCGGCTGCATACCTTCTTTTATCAAAATTTTAATCATTTCTAATTTAGGTTTTTCTAAACTCAAAGCTATTTCTAAAAAGTTTTTATTTTTATGAATAAATTTCAGGTTAGCCCCTTTTTTTATTAAATTTTTAGCCTTTTCTTTATTGCTGTTAATCACGGCCATTAATAGTTCTTCATTTATATTTTTATTTTTAAAATTAGTACCTTTAAAAAGCTTAGAACATGAAAATAACATGACCATTAGGAAAAATTTTTTCATTTTTATCTCCCTTAAAATTATTTTACTATAAAAAAATATTTATATTAAGCTGCTTTAAATATATATAAATTATTTTTTGATAACTATATTTCCTTTAGAGTTTTTATAAAACTTAGGTTATGTTATATATTTAATTTTTAAAAAATATCTTAATAATTATTATCATCTACAAATATTTTATATGTCTTATATATTAAATTTAATTTAATCAACAATTTTTTGTCAGCGAATTTTTTTAAATTTAGCTTTATTTAAAAAGATATATAATAAAGCCACTTTTTTTACAACTATCCTCATAATTATAAACTAAAAATTCTTAATAATTTCCTCAAATATTTCTATAGGTAAGTTTTGTAAAGAATAAAGCAGGTTAATATGATTATGTACATTGTCTTTTGCTTCTTTAGGTGCACCAATATCTTTATTTAAAGCTATAAATAGTTGTATATAATTTTCCGACATTTTTCTTATTATCATATATGATATTTTTATAAGTTTAATTTTTTCTTGTTTTTCATTAGAACTATTTAGCTTTTCACTTATATGCATTAAAATTGTACAATTCATGTTATCTTTTATATAAAGATTAGCATCTACTTCTATAAGATTTTTGACTACTTCTACATGACTATCTTGTATGGCTACCATTAAAGCTGTCCATCCATTAATTTCTGTATTATTGACATTAGCACCTCTTTCTAATAACAATTTTATTACTTCTACATGTCCATTTTGCGAAGCTAGCATTAGTGCTGTCCAGCTATCTTTTTCTTTGTCATTAACATTAGCACCTCTTTCTAATAACAATTTTATTACTTCTACATGTCCATTTTGTGAAGCTAGCATTAATGCTGTCCAATTATCTTCCTCTTTATCATTAACACCAGCTCCCTTATCTATTAATAAGGCTGATATATCAGCATAGCCCTTTACTGAAGAAAACATTAATGCCGTCCATCCATCTTTATTTTTATAACTAACTTTAGCGCCTGCTTTTATTAACATTTTTACTATATCTATACTCCTATTCTGAGATGCTAGTGTTAAAGCTAACCAACCATCCTTATTTTTGAAGTTAACTTTGGCACCTGCTTTTATTAACACTTTTACTATACCTGTATTCGCATTTTGAGATGCCAGCATTAGTGCTGTTGTACCATATTTATTTTTATCGTTGACATTAGCACCTTTTTCTAGTAATAACTTTATTATATCTATATAACCAGCTTCTGTTGCTAACATCAATGTAGTCCATTCATTAGCTTGTATATCATTAATATTAGCACCTTTTTCTATCAATAATTTCACTACATCTATACAACCAACTTCTGTTGCTAACATTAGCGCTGTCCATCCGTTACTATCTCTATCATTAATATTAGCTCCTTGTTGTATCAATAATTTTACTGTATCTATATTTCCTTTTTTTGATGCTACCATTAATGCTGTCCATCCATTAATTTCTTTATCATTAACATTAGCTCCTCTCTCTATAATAAAATTTATTAACTCCTTATTGTTGTTGTTAGAGGAAGCTATTAAAGTTGTTATCCCAAAATCGCTTTTATAATTGATATCCATTTTATATTCTTTTATTAACATTTTAAATATATCAATTTTGTTGCCAATTGCTGCTATGATTAAAGCATTTTTGTTAGTTTTATCTTTTACTTTTATTGGATTAATTTTATTTTCTTTTATAAACCTTTTTACCTCTTCTAAACTAGCTGTATAACATAAAAATAGAAAATATTTTTTATTATCTATTTCTCCTCTTTTTATTTTATAGCCTTTATGATACATCATATCCAATATTATATAATTGAAATTATTTAAAGCTAGCTCATATATTTTTATTATACTTTCCCTGTTATTCAAAACGTTATTTTCTAATAAAAATTTTAATGCATCTAAATTCCCTTCATCTATAATTATTTCTAAAATAGATTTATTATTGTATATATAATTAACACTAGCACCTTCTTTTATTAATTGCAGGGCTTTTTCAATCTTTCCATTACTTATAAATGATACTAATTTCTCATTTATATCTTTTTGATTAAATTTTAAATTGTTAATATTTTTTATACAGCCTAAAACTAATATTAATAACATCAATATTTTATTCATTTTGTTCCTTTCTTTCAATAATCTCGATATTTTATTATATAATATTATGCAACTAATATAAAATATCTTTTTTTGTAATTTCAAATGTAACTAATCATAGAAATTTTTTTAATTTAAGTTAGTATTAATTACCATATAAAAAATACAAATATTATAAAATTAATATATAAAAAAAGTTTAGTTTAAGCTTTTTTTATTTAAAACCTTTTACAAGTTGTTAATAAAGAAATTTGGCTAAATAAGTAAATTTTGAGTAATATGTACTTTATTTCAGGCTCTTCATAATTATGGAGTTATATTTGCAAAATCATTCCACCTTTAAATATATCCCTTTTTATATAATTTCTTGTCCTTTTCTTCTTCTTTTTTATTATATCTTTGTATTATCAAAATTATCCATATATTTCATAAAATTATTTTCAAATGAAATTACATATTAGTTGAAAATTTTAAATTTGTGTTAGAGACATTTAACTAGTAACGGCAAATATACTAAAGTAATGTAATGATAAGATAAAATGATATTCAAAATGGGTAAAGGTAAATATTGTTTGTAAAAATTTCAGAAGAGACGAGTTTAAATATAGTCTTTAAAAAAGATAAATGTAAAGATTGTTTTAAGCTTTTCAAAAATAACCCTTCTAGATGTAGATTTAAAGAATTTGAAACTTTTGCTATCAAACTATGTCTTAAAGGCAATAGAGTTAAAATATCCGAGAGATATCAAGTAGGGATAGAGCAAAATAATAATACAAGATAGTACTTAGGAGAATTTAGAAGAAGTGGTAGGACGATATCTAGAAGTATAGAGATAGTAGATTTATCTTTAATATTACTACTGCTATTAATTAAATGTTTAAAATTATTTACATTTTTAGACAGAGATAATGGTATTTAATAAAATTGATATGTTGTACCGCTTCAAAAACTATTATTATAACTCTCTTAAGAGATTGTTAAATGCTGTAATAATTAATTAGAATTATTAATAAAATAACTTATTCGATTAATTTTACAATATTTAAGTATTTTGATATAATAAGACAAAAGAAATTACAGTGAAAAAGGGGCAAAAGGTGAGCTATGAAAATTTTAATTTTAATAGTATTTTTAGTATTTAATTGTATTAAAAATTACAATGTTTTAAAAAATAAAGATAAAAATATAGATGAAGAATTAATTACAGCTCTAGAACTAAATAATATAGCATTAATAAAACTTTTAGTAAACAATGGCGCAAATGTTAATTATATTCATAACGATAAAACATTATTGGAAATAGCCATGTGCAATTGCGGAGTAAAAATAATAAAATTATTAATAAAAAAAGGTGCTTATATTGATGATAAATTTTACATTTCTATGTTGCTTGCACAATCTGCCTATAAGGGAAATATAAAATTAGTAAGATTTTTTATTAATAAAGGCGCTTATATTGAGGGATTACAAAAAGATGGAATCACTCCATTAATGTATGCATGCCAAAGCAAAAACCCTGAGGCAGTAAAAGAATTATTAAAATGGGGAGCTAACATAAACGCTAAAGATATATTGGGTAATACTCCTATCATTTATGCCGCTTACAGTCGAAGCCCTGATATTGTAGAGATATTATATAAAAATGGAGCAAGCGTTAATGATAAAAATATATGCGGAAATTCTCCATTAATGCATGCTGTTGCACTAGAGGACAATGAAACATCTTCAATTTTATTAAATTATGGTGCGAAAGTCAACGATAAAAATAATTATGGTGAAACACCTTTAATTTTTGCTTTGAAAAATAAAAATATTAAAACAGCGAAATTTTTAATAGAAAAAGGGGCGAATACTAATGAAGTAGATAATAATGGTAATACCATTTTGATTCTTAGCTGCAATTGTAATGATAATGAGATGATAAATTTACTTTTAAAAGTTAATAAAAGGACTATTAACTATAAAAATAATTATGGTGAAACAGCTTTAATGTTTGCCGCCAGACATGGTTATATAGATACAATCATATCTCTATTAAATTATGGCGCCTCTATTAATAAAAAGAATACACGTGGAGAGACAGCATTAATGTACGCATCAAAAACTAATCAATTTAAGGCTGTAGAAATTCTAGTTGAACGAGGAGCAATTGTGGATGACTACAATAAGCAAGGGTGTACAGCGCTGGGCTACTGTTGCTTATATAAAAGTACAAATACATTAAACTATCTTCTAAAAGCAAGAGCAAATCCTTTCAGTAAAAACAAATATGGTATAACTACTCTAATGTATGCATCAATACGAAATCATTATAATATAGTAAATAAATTATTAAAGTTTGGTTTAAATGTAAACGAAGAGAATATATACGGAGAAACTGCATTAATGTATGCTGCAAAAAATGATTGTAGAAAAATAGTAAAACTTTTAATTAAATATGGAGCAAATATTAATATTAAAAACGTATATCAAGAAACAGCATTAACATATGCAGCTGCAAATGGCTCTTTATTCTCATTAGAACTTTTAATTAGATATGGTGCAAATGTTAATGAAAAAGATGTATTTGGATTAACTGCTTTAATGCATGCTGCAAAAAATAAGCAATTAGAGATATCATACAAATTAATAGATAAAGGAGCAGATATTAATAGCAAAGACATATGTGGAAATACAGCATTAATGTATGCGGCTGAAAATCAATGCCAACGTTTATTGGAGCTTTTAGTTAAAAAAGGAGCAGATTTATATGTAAAGAACTTATATGGAGAAACTGCATTAGCAAATTCTTTAAAACTTTTTAAAACTAAAGCAGCAAAAGTATTTCTGAGACATGGTGTCAAATACTAATTTTATTTAATTTTAATATAAAATATATAAAATTGTTTGAGAGATCTATAAATAATAAAATTTTGATACATTTAAATGAAGATTACCTTAAACATTTCACTTATATCCTTAAGAGTTAAAACTAAAGAAGTAGAAAGAGCCACCACCTATATACTCCTAGATATTATCTTGTTTCTTCTTTCAAATCTTCCTAGGTAGTGCTCTTTATATATAGTTTTGCTTTTCTATTCAAAATAATTGCAAAATCTAATAAAAATTCTATTTCCAATTGCTTAATTAAAAATTCTTGATAATGTGCTCAAAAATTTCTATGGGCAAATTTTGTAGAGAATATAATAAGCTAATATGACTATGTACACTATCCTTTTCATTTTGAGAAGTATTAATATCCTTATTTAAAGATATAAATAAATGTATATAATCTTCTGTCATTCTTTTTACTAGCATATATGATAGTTCTATAAGCTTATCTTTTTTTAATTTTTCTTTAGAATAATTTAAGTTTTCACTTACATGCTTTAGAACTCCATCATTAAGGTGATCTTTAATATAAATATTAGCATCAGCCTCTATAAGTTTTTTTGCAACCTCTATGTGATCATCTTGTAGTGCAACCATTAATGCTGTGAGCCCATTATTATATTTATGATTAATATCTGCTCCTGCTTCTATTAACAGCTTCACTATTTCACTATAACCATCTTGCGATGCCAATATCAAAGCTGTACGTCCTTCAATTTCTTTAACATTAACATTCACACCTTTTTCTACTAACAATTTTGTTACTTCTAAATGACCATTTTGTGAAGCTAGCATTAATGATGTCCAATTATCTTTTTCTCTTTCATTTATATCCGCTCCTTTTTTTATTAATAGTTCTACTATCTCTTTATGTCCTTGCTCTGACGCTAGCATTAATGCCGTATATTTTTCTTTATTTTTATAGTTAATATCGGCCCCCTCTTTTATTAATATTTTTACTATATCGGTATGTCCATTTTGACAGGTTAGCATTAATAAGGTCCAGCCATTATTATTTTTATAATTAATATCAGCCCCCTCTTTTATCAATATTTTTACTACATCTGTATGTCCGTTTCGACAAGCTAGCATTAGAGCTGTCCATCCCTTATTATTTTTATCATTAATACTAGCCCCATCTTCTATCAATGTTTTTAATGTATCTATATGCCCATTTTGGCAGGCTAGCATTAGAGCTGTCCATCCCTTATTATTTTTATCGTTAATGCTAGCTCCTGCTTTTGTTAATATCCTTACAATATCTTTATATCCCTTTTCAGATGCAAGCATTAAAGCTGTCCATAAATTGTCTTCTTTGTCGTTGATTTTAGCCCCTTGTTGTATCAAAAACTCTACTATATCTACATTACCAATTTCAGATGCTAACATTAACGTAGTCCAGTTATCAACTTGTTTATCATTAATATTAGCTCCTGATTGTACTAATAATTTTACTATATCTATATTATCAGTTTCTGCTGCTAACATCAAAGATGTCCAATTATTAACTTGTTTGTCATTAACGTTAGCACCTGCTCGCAATAATAGTTTTACTATATCTATATTATCAGTTTCTGCTGCTAGCATTAATGATGTCCAATTGTTATTATCCTTGGTGTTAACATCAGCTCCTTTTTTTATTAACAACTTGACTATTTCTAAGTACCCCATATGACATGCTACCATTAAAGCAGTCCATCCTTTTTCCTCTCTTTTATTTACATTAGCGCCTCTATCTAGTAACATTTTCACGATTTCTCTAAAATTTTTTCTTACTGCTAAAATTAAAGATGTGCAACCACTTTCGCTAATTTCTTCTATACTATCACCCTTGTTTATTAATAATTCCACAATTTCTGTATAACCATTGTCACACGATATCATCAAAGGTGTAAAACCATATTCGTCCCTATAATCTATAAGTATATTCCTATTTATTAAAAATTCTACTATATTTTTGTCACCTCCTTCACATGCTATTATTAAAGCATTATTATGGTATTTATCTTTAATTTCTTTTATATTGATACTTTTCTCCTCTATGAATTTCTTAAGATTTTCTATATTTGATTTATAGCATAAAAGTAGAAAATATTTTTTGTCTTCAACTGAACCTTCAGTTACTATATAATTTTTTTCATACATTAAATCCAAGAGTTTTCTTGAACCATATTCGAACCCATTTAAAGCTAAATCATATATTTTTATAACTTCTTCTTTAGTTGGCAGAAAGCCTTCTTTTATTAAAATTCTAATAATCTTTAGATTAGGCTCTTGCAAATATAAAGCTATTTCTAAAAGATTTCTGTTCTTATAGATAAAATTCAAATTTGAACATTCTTTTATTAGAGCTTTAAAATCACTTTTATTGTTTTTTATTATAGCCTGTACTATATTTTCATTGATATCTTTATTTTTAAAATTTATATTTTTAGAATTTTTAAAACAAGAAATTATTAAAGTTATTAATATTAGCTTTTTCATTTTACCTCTTTATTATATTTTATTAAAATTTACCATTATAAAATAATTTTAGCAAATCTATGACTCTATAATTTCCATAGAAATTAAAATAAATTTTTTATTTATGGCGACCATTTTTACTCAAATTTCCTTGAATAATGGAATCTAATAACTTATCATCTTTAGCTTTAGTGTTAGTATTTAATGTCATTCTATTCAATAAATTAACTGTATCTTTATAACCTTTATTTAAAGCTATAATTAAATCAATTGTACCATCTTTGGCTTTATGATTTATGTCAGGATTCATCAGAAATCTTGCTATTTCTTTATAACTGCTTTTCAATGCTAACATTAAAGTTGTCCAACTATAATTATTTTTTTCCATTGAGATTAGCTTCTTCTTGCATACTTCTTACTGAATATATTAATGC
>JAEWOZ010000006.1 GCA_023399505.1 Fusobacteriota bacterium
CAAGATAGCATTAAGATTAATAATATCAGTTTTTTCATTTTTTCTCCTTTTTTCTTTTATATTTTGTTAATTTTAACATAATAAAATAACTTTAGTAAATTACAAATTTTAAAAAAACTTATATTATTTTATAAAATTTATTTCTTTAACTTCCAAGGGTTTATTAGTATTAAATTAGCTTTGCTTCGGAGCATAGAAGTTAATTTTAAAATAATTGTGTAACACCTACTTTAATAGCTTCTTCTTAAAATTCTTTAGAATTTTTTTAATTCTAGCCTTTTAAAAAATTATTTCAAAAACAATAAATATAATACTTGTAATAATTTATATCTAGCTAATTTTTATCTATCTCATAAAAATTTGTTGTATTTAATTTTAAAATGTCGATACTATTATCAATCATAAATTTGTACTCTTTAGCTTTATTATGAACATAATTATAATATTTAGAGGGCAAAGAATCTTGGTGCTTATTTATATAAATGTCTATAATAACAAAATATTCACCCTTTCTAATGTAAAATATTCTATCATTATTTATTTTTATTTCGCTAAATTTTGTAGAGTAGCCTTTTAAATCTCTAGTGTCTAATTGATTTTCACCATTTTTTACTTTTTCTAGAGTCTCTTTTAGCTTTCTTAAATTAGTAGAGTAAATATTATTAATTGTTTTTACACAATTATTTGCTATTAATATTTGCTTAGTATTAGTATTTTTAATAGATTTTTTAGAAAATGAGTTAACAATTTCAAATTCTTTAATTTCATTTTCAAATAACTTTAATAAGCAAGTATTAACTTCACTTTTATTTTTTATTAAAAACTTTAAATCTTTGATATTTAGTGATACTTTATAATTGAATAAAAGAGTTATAATTTTATCGGATTCTTCAGAGTGATCAAAAGCTAAGTCGATTAAATAGTTGTGCTGTTTTGCATATCTAAAATTAGGATTAGCACTATTTTCTAAAAGTAAAGTTAATATCTTAATATTTCTATTATCTATAGCATAAGATAAAGCAGTTTTATTATGAACATCTACTCTGTTTATATTACTGTTGAGTTTTTTTATCTTGTAAAGATTTTTTAAAACCACTTCTAGCATAACATCTTGATTATATTTAGCGCATGCCATTAAAGGAGTAGTGTTATTTTCATCAGCTATAAATAAATTATCAATATTCTTTTCTAAAAGTTCGCTGAATTTATCAATATTACCTTTAGATATTTGACTAATAAAAGAATTTTCTTTCTCTTCTATTCTTAATTTTTCTTTCAGATCTTTAGAAATTAAAGCGTTATTTTCTTTTAAAAGTTTTTGTAATTCTAAATCATTTAATTTTGATGCATAGTCTAAAGCAGTTTTGCCATCTCCATCTACATAATTAATTGAAGATAATACATCTTTGAAAACAGGATGTTTTAAAATAATTTTAACAGTACCTATGTAACCTTTTTGAATATTAATAATTAAAGTTTTATTACCAAACATATAGTTATTTTTAATGAAACTCTCTAATAGTTTTTCTAATTCTTTTTCTTTATATACTTCCATAATTATGCTAAATGCTAATAGGTCGTTATTCCTTATTGCTATATCTATAGCTCTTTCATTTTTATTTATATAAAATTTATCATATTTTAAATATTTTAAATCTACCTGTCTTAAATTTAAAGATTTCATAGGAATTGCTTCAAAGAAGACATCTTTTTTATTTATTTCAAAAGGATTATAACCTTTGTCAATTAAAAATTTAAGATGTTTGTTTCTTCCAGCTGATGTTGCTATATGAACAATAGGGATCTTTATATTTTTCTCCTCATTTATTGAATAAACAGAACTATCATGTAGATGAATTTTTTTAAATAACTCAACATCCCTAAAAATTGAGTCTGAAAGAGGAGAAGCACCTCTGAGGTTTGAATTTTTAATATTAACATTAACATCTTCTAATAATCTGTTAATTAATGGACTATTAGGATCATTACCGAATATTCTAATGGCTAAAGATAAATTAGAACTTTTAAAAATTGTATGCGCATTTGAATTAGCGCCATTATCTAATAAAAGGAGAGCTATCTTTTCTTCTGCTTTTATTATAGCAATATGAATAGGTTGATAATGTGCATTAGGAACATAAGTTTTAGCACCAGCTTTTAATAAAATTTGACATAACTCGTAATCACCTTGAGAAACAGCTTTCATTAATAAAGACTTATCATTTTTTATATAGTTAGGGTCATCATCTTTTTCTAATAGAAGTTTAACAATTTTTATTCTCTTTGCTCTATCTATTTTTTTATTAGAACATGCTACATATAGAGGAGTTCCTATACTATTTGCAATAGCTTGATTTAGTTTAACTTTTGGTATTAAGTTCAACAATCTTTCCAAAAGTACATCTGCTCCCTGATCTGTAAACTCCCATAGTAGAATAGTACTTTTAAGAAAAGAAGTTTTAATGTTATTTTCTAAAAGAGTTTTTAAAAAATCTTCTTTTTCGTTTGAAAGAGCAAACTCTAAAGACGTACGTATGTATTTCATGCTACTTGAAATACTTTTTATTTTAGGG
>JAEWOZ010000052.1 GCA_023399505.1 Fusobacteriota bacterium
CTCTAGCACTTCCTAAAGCTGCAGAAGTTAAAGCTTTAGAAGTAATAGAAAAAGATGGAGTAGAGAAAAAGAGTAGAGAACTAAAAATTTCTACCACTTCTAAGGATACAGTTAAAAATATACTTAAAAAAGATAAAAAAATTGTTACAATTACTTTAAATGAGAATGCTTTCCCTATAAGCAGTGTAGATGAATTAATAAACAATATAGAAGTAACAATAGAAGGCACCACTAAAGGTTTTGCACTTTTAAACGTAAAAGAAGATAGTTTAAATAATTTAAGTGAAAAAGAGAAAAAAGAATATATAATTATTGAATAATAGATTATTAAAAATTACATTTTTGAAAAAATCAGGTTAGCTTCCTGATTTTTTTGTTAGAAAAAATCTCTCTTCTTTTATTAATCTTTAAGTTTTTCATTTTTAAATTTTAAAATTAAAAGTCTGAAAGTATTTTCAATAGTTTTGTAAAAATATTTACAGTGACCAAATTTGACACTCCTTGACAAAAAGTTATATAATATTGCAAAAATTATTAATAGAGGTGAAAAGTGAAAATTAAAAATTTATTACTAATAATTTTTCTAGCAGGGTGTTTTGGTAACAACAGTGCAAAAGAAAAAGAAGAGAATAAAAGAAAACATAATAATGAAGAAGCAAAAAAAGATATAAGAGATAAAACTCAAGAAAATTTAGAAGCTGAAAAGGCCTCAATTGAGAAAAGAATAAAAGAATTAGATGCTAAGATAGAAGAACTTCAAAATTCCGCAGAAACTTCAAAGGAACAAATTAAAGAAGATTTAGAAACCTTTAAAAAAGCTAAAGAGGATTGTGAACAACATATTAAAGACCTTAACGATAAGAATACAAAAATAGATTCATTAGAACAAAAAAGGAAACTTTTAGAAACTACTTTAGACGCAACAGAAGATATAAAAAGAAGACATGAAGAAGGAAAGAAAACTGCCAAATTAGAAGAAGAAGAGAGACAAAGATTAATAAGTCAAGAAAAAGAAGCTAAGAAGCAAGAGGAAGAAGAGAGAAAAGCTAACCAAGAAGAAGCTGATAGATTAGCTGAAGAGGAAAGACAAAGACAAATATCTGAACAAGAAAAGACTCATGAAGAAGCTAAGAAGCAAGAGGAAGAAGAGAGAAAAGCTAATCAAGAAGAAGCTGATAGATTAGCTGAAGAGGAAAGACAGAGACAAATATCTGAACAAGAAAAAGATCATGAAGAAGCTAAGAAGCAAGAAAAAGAAGAGAGAAAAGCCAACCAAGAAGAAGCTGATAGATTAGCTGAAGAAGAAAGACAAAGATTAATAAATAATAGAGAAGAATCTATTGTCAGGCAAGTAACATCATCATTTAATTTTGAAGTAGGTACTCAAAACTTGAATATTAAAAAGGAAGATATACTTTCCGGCCAAATAAAGGGAATTGTAATATCTGAAGCCTTTTATTTAAATGCAAATCAAATAAAAATAGGTCCTGTTCCAAAGAATATTGAAATAGTAGCAAAAAAAATGAGTGGTAAAAATACTACTCAAAAAAATGTATATGTTCAAGAAGTATCATTTGATAATTTCAAGGCTTACGAAATTAGTTTAAATGTTGATTACTGTAAGCAAGAGCAAACGCCTCTTCCTTTTAACCTAGATTTGCATATTGAAGGTGAGAAGAGGGAATTTAGCATTTTGAGATACAAAACTCCTAACTTAGAAAATTTAAAAAAACAGTTAAATAAAGCTGATAACAAAGATTATATAATTATTGAATAAATTTAATATCCAAAATGAGAAATATAAAGATAAAGATAGCTTATGATGGAAACAATTTTTATGGTTATCAAAAACAGAATAAAGATAGAACAGTCCAAAATGAGATAGAAGAAAAATTAGAAATAATATTAAACCATAAGGTTAAGACTTTTGGAGCGGGAAGAACCGATAGAGGAGTTCATGCAATAACTCAGGTAGTTAATTTTAATACTGAGAATTCGATCCCAACTGAAGGTCTTTTCTTACATTTAAAAGATATAATTTCGCCTGACATACATATTTATAAAGTAAGTGAAGTACCTTTAGATTTTCATTCTAGGTTTTCTGCTAAAGCACGAGCTTATATCTATAAGATGAAATTAAGAGAAGATTCATCTATTTTCGAAAGAAATTATTATCATTTTATAGAAAAAGAGATAGATATAGAAAAATTTAATGATTTAATAAAGGTTTTAAAAGGGAAACATGATTTTAAATCTTTTGCTCGAAAGATAGAAAGAGGTTCTGATACAGTAAGAGAAATATCAGATATAGAGCTGATAAAGGAAAAAAATGAATATAAACTTTATATCAAAGCTAATGGATTTCTAAGAGGGATGGTTAGAATCATTGTAGCCTCTTCTCTATTAGAATATTTTGGAGAAAGACCTAAGAGCTATTTATTGAATAAATTAAAAATTCCTAATCATGCTGATGAAAAATTTGTAGCAAAAGCTCAAGGATTATATTTATATGAAATTTTTTATTAAAGAAGTTAAAAAAACTTCTTTTTTAGTGTATAATTTTCTAATGAAAATTGCATAAAAAAATATTTTAGTTTGTATTATAAAACTATTGACAGCTCCTCTGATTATTGATATAATCAGACCATTAACTAAATTTTTTGAATTAATTCTTAATGATTTTTAAAGTAAATAAATTCACATGGAGGTCTTTTTGACTTTTAATCAATTAGTAAAAAAGGGAAGAAAAACAAGAGTAAAGAGAGTTAAAAAACCTGCTCTTAAAGGTAACCCTTTAAAAAGAGGAGTATGCGTTAAAGTAACAACAATGACTCCTAAAAAACCTAACTCTGCTATAAGAAAAATAGCCAGAGTTAAATTAACAACAGGAACTGAAATAACAGCATATATTCCTGGAATAGGGCATAATCTTCAAGAGCACTCTATGGTTTTGATAAGAGGCGGAAGAAGACCTGATTTACCTGGTATAAACTATACAATAGTTAGAGGCGTGCTTGATGCGGGTGGCGTTGAAAGCAGAAGACAGGGAAGATCTTTATATGGTTCTAAAAAAGATAAAGGCACAGCTAAGAAAAAATAGGAGGTTGTTTTGAGAAAAAGCAAAGCTGAAATAAGACAGGTAGTACCTGATAGTGTTTACAATAATAAGATAATAACAAAATTTATAAATGGTCTTATGTTAGATGGTAAAAAATCTTTAGCAGAAAAAATTTTCTATACAGCTTTAAAAAAAGTTGAAGAAAAAACAAAACAACCTGCTTTAGATATCTTTCTTCAAGCGATTGAAAAAGTAAAACCAGTAGTTGAAGTTAAATCAAGAAGAATTGGTGGAGCAACTTATCAAGTTCCTTTTGAAGTTAGAAAAACAAGATCTCAATCTTTAGCCATAAAATGGTTAGTAAAATTCGCAAGAGAAAGAAAAGAATATGAGATGATTGATAGGCTAACAAATGAAATAATAGACGCTTCAAGATCTGAAGGTAACACTTTTAAGAAGAAAGAAGAAGTGCATAAAATAGCTGAATCAAATAAAGCTTTTGCTCATTATAAATGGTAAATTTAAAAAGAAAGGTGAAAAAATTATGAGTACGACGAGGAAAATTTCTTTAGAGAAAACTAGAAATATAGGTATTATTGCTCATATAGATGCTGGTAAAACAACTACCACTGAACGTATTTTGTTCTACACTGGTCTTATTCATAAGATAGGTGAAGTGCACGAAGGTGAAACAACCACTGACTGGATGGAACAAGAGAAGGAAAGAGGTATAACAATTACCGCTGCTGCAATTTCATGTTTTTGGAAAGATCATAGAATTAATATAATTGATACTCCAGGTCACATAGATTTTACAGTAGAAGTAGAGCGTTCCTTAAGAGTTCTTGATGGTGCTGTAATAGTTTTCTGTGGAGTAGGTGGTGTTCAACCGCAATCAGAAACAGTATGGAGACAATCTGATAGATATGGCGTTCCTAAAATAGCTTATGTAAATAAGTTAGATAGAGTAGGAGCAGATTTCCTAAATGTAGTTAGTGAAATAGAAAATAAATTAGGAGCAAATGCGCTCCCTTTAAATCTACCTATAGGAAAAGAATCAGATTTTGTAGGAATAATAGATCTTATAAAGATGAAATCTATAATTTATAGTAGTCATGATACAAGAGGATCCGTATTTGAAATTAAAGATATCCCTGCTGAATTAAAAGCAGATGCTGAAAAAGCAAGGGAGAAAATGATCGAAAAGCTTGCAGACGTAGATGATGAAGTAATGGAAAAATATTTAGCAGGCGAAGAGCTAGATGAAGAATTTCTAAAGAGAGCTGTTAGAAGAGCTACAGTAAAAAATAAGATTGTTGCTGTAACAGCAGGAAGCTCATTTAAAAATAAAGGTGTACAAGCTTTATTGGATAACATTATAGAATATTTGCCTTCTCCTCAAGATATTGGAGAGATTCCTGGTAAAATGACAGGACATCATCCTAACACAGGCGAAGAACTTATAAGAAATATAGATGATAATGAAAAATTCTCAGCTTTAGCGTTCAAAATAATGTCAGACCCATTCGTAGGAAAATTAACTTTCTTTAGAGTATATTCAGGTACTTTGGAAAAAGGGAGCTATGTTTATAATTCTACTAAAGATAAAAAAGAGAGAATGGGTAGAATTTTACAGATGCACGCTAATAAGCGAACTGAATTAGATAAAGTATTTGCTGGAGATATAGCATGCGCTGTAGGGCTAAAAGATACTACAACAGGTGACACATTATGTGACATTGACAATTTAATAGTACTTCATGCTATGAAATTTCCAACTCCTGTTATGTCTATAGCAGTAGAACCTAAAACAAAAGCAGACCAAGATAAAATGAGTATAGCTTTACAGAAATTAGCTGAAGAAGATCCAACCTTTACTGTAAAAATTGATCATGAAACTGGTCAAACAATTATCTCAGGAATGGGTGAATTACATTTAGAAATAATTGTGGATAGAATGAAGAGAGAATATAAGGTAGAAGCTAATATAGGAAAACCACAGGTAGCTTATAGAGAAGCTATTAAAAAACCTGTTGAATCAGAAGGAAAATACATTAAACAAAGTGGCGGTCGTGGACAATATGGTCATGTAGTCATTAAAGTGGAACCACTTGAAAGATCAAAAGGCTTTGAATTTGTTAATAAAATAGTAGGCGGTGTAATTCCTAAGGAATATATTCCAGCTATCGAAAAAGGTATAGTAGAAGCTATGGAAAGTGGAGTATTAGCAGGTTATCCTGTTCAAGATATAAAAATTACACTTTTTGATGGATCCTATCATGATGTAGACTCTTCTGAAATCGCCTTTAAAATAGCCGGTTCTATGGCATTTAAAGATGCGATGAAGAAAGCTTCGCCTATAATATTAGAGCCTATAATGAAAGTAGAAACTGTAACTCCCGAAGAATATTTAGGAGACATTATAGGGGATATAAATTCTCGAAGAGGAAAAATAGAGGAGATGCTCGAAAAGTCTAGAATGAAAATAATAAACTCTAGAGTACCTTTATCATCAATGTTTGGTTATAGTACAGACATAAGATCAAAATCACAAGGAAGAGCAACATTCAGCATGGAACTAAACGGATATGAAGAAGTTCCACAAGCAGTTGCAAATAAAATTATTGAAGAAAGAGCCAAATAAGGAGGAATTATTAAATGGCAAGAGAAACTTTTGTTAGATCAAAACCACATATAAATGTTGGTACAATAGGTCATGTAGACCACGGTAAAACTACCACAACTGCAGCTATAACTTATGTATTAGCTGAAAGAGGATTAGCTCAAAAAAGAGCTTATGACTCAATTGACGCAGCCCCTGAAGAAAAAGCAAGAGGTATTACAATTAATACCGCACACGTTGAGTATGAATCAGATACAAGACACTATGCACACGTAGATTGCCCAGGACATGCTGACTACATTAAAAATATGATTACTGGTGCCGCTCAAATGGATGGAGCAATTTTAGTTGTTTCAGCAGCTGATGGCCCAATGCCACAAACTAAAGAACACGTTCTTTTAGCTAGACAAGTTGGTGTAAAATATATAGTTGTTTACTTAAATAAATGTGATATGGCTGATCCAGAATTAGTTGATTTAGTTGAAATGGAAGTAAGAGAACTATTAAATAAATATGAATTTCCAGGAGATACTATTCCTGTTATAAGAGGTTCATCATATAAAGCTTTACATGAAAATAATGCTGAATATAAACAAAGAATTTTAGATCTTGTTAAAGCATTAGATGATACTATTCCAGTCCCAGAAAGACCAGTAGATAAACCTTTCATGATGCCAATAGAAAATGTTATGACTATTACAGGTAGAGGTACAGTAGTAACTGGTAAAATTGAAAGAGGAAAAATTAAAGTTGGTGAAGAAGTTGAAATAGTTGGTTTAAAAGACACTCAAAAAACTATTGTAACTGGCGTAGAAATGTTTAAAAAGCTTCTAGATGAAGGCTTTGCTGGTGATAATGTTGGAGTTCTTTTAAGAGGTACCAAGAAAGAAGATATAGAAAG
>JAEWOZ010000081.1 GCA_023399505.1 Fusobacteriota bacterium
GCCAGATATAATTAAACTCTTAATAAAAGAATACAGAATGGATGTTAATAAAGCAGGCCCTAATCCTACACCGCTTATTATGGCTACAGATAGGAATTATAAAGATATAGTAAAAATTTTGCTTAAGAGAGGTGCTAAAGTTGATGGTAGAGATAGTCAACGTTATACCCCATTAATGCTTGCATCCTTTAAAGGATATAAAGAAATAGCAGAGTTATTATTAGAAAAAGGGGCGGATATAAGTTGCAAAGATGAAAAAAGACGTAGTGATCTTCCTGGAATGAATGCATTAATGTTAGCTTCAGAAGAAGGCCATAAAGATATAGTAAAGCTATTATTAAAAAAAGGAGCGGACATTGATGAAAAAAGCGATGATAGAGGCACAGCTTTAATGTGCGCAGCTTCTAGAGGTCACATAGAAGTAGTAAAGTTATTAATAGAGAATGGAGCTAATATTAATATCAATCGCAATGGCAAGGGCAGTGAGACAGTATTAATGGCAGCTTCGCAAGGTGGTAATTTAGAAGTAGTAAAGTTATTAATAGAGAAAGGCGCTAATGTTAATGACAAAGAATATATAAACGGCTTTACAGCATTAATATTAGCATCTAGAAATTATGATATAGAGATAGTAAAGTTATTAGTAGAAAAAGGTGCTAATGTTAATGATAAAGATAAATTTGGTGAAACTGTGTTAATGTATGCATGCGAAAAAGGAAATTTAGAAGTAGTAAAATTATTAATAGAAAAAGGCGCTACTATTAATAATACAGATACTAAAGGTAATACAGCTTTAAAGCTAGCTTTGAAAAAAGGTGCAAAAGAAATAGTTGAAATTTTAAAATCTAAAGGTGCTAAATAGTTAAATAAAATTTATGAGCTTTTTTGTTTTCACTTTTTTAGAAAAAATTTTTAGAATGAATTTCAATGAAATTTAGTCCATATTTAAATCAAAATGAAAAATTAAATAAAGGTGGAAAAAATTATAATAATATCTGAAAATAAATACTTTTTTTATACAATTAATACTGTATTTGAAATAAAGTACAAATTTATCGATTAATTTAAAAGGAGCCTTAACAAGGGTCCTTTAGAAGTATAAATAAAATTTATTGAAGTATTTTTTATACAAATCTATTTTTTTAATTTATAGGATTTTAGAAAATTGAAATAAATTAATAAAGCTTTAATAACTTCTTCTTTTATTTTGTATTCCTTATCGTACATAAAGTTATCTATCAATAATATAGCTCTTCCTTTACATATATCTCTTTCTATGTAATCTCTTACTTTATTCCATAATGTTCTATTTTCTTCTATTTTGTCCCTTACATAGTTTATCATTTTTACTTTATATCTTTTTAATACTTCTTTTACTATATAATCTTTATCGTATGTATAATTAATGCTATATTCATCATACAAAGGTTTTACTTTTATATCATTACCTATATTTAATGTTAAATGTGATAGCAAGTGTCCTGTTAGTTCTGTTTTATATATTTTTTCGTCTACTTTTACTGTAACATTACCTTTATTTATTTCTTCACTCATTACCTCTTTTAAAACCTCATACCTTAAAATCATAAGCTGTTCATTTATTATATCTTTTAGTTCTGTATCTTCTTCTCCTGACAAATATCTTATAGCAGCATTTATAGCTTCCAATGATCCATTTCTGCATACTAAATGATCTAATAACTCATTCATAGCCATTCTTATTTTCTCATTATTTTTACCGTTACCTGCTATTATACTTATTAGCTTTAATAATTTAGACAATCTTTTTTTGATATAAAGTCCATATATTTGGCTTTATCTTCTTCTGATGAGTTATAGCTAATTGTTATAGGCTTAGCATTTTTAATTCTATTTAATCTATCTTTAAACATTTCTTTACTTTTGTTAATGCCCTTAGCTATAACGCTATCACAATAATCATCATCTTTAAAATGCATGAATATTTCATTAAATACTTCTATATTTAATTCTATGTCCTGATTATTAATATTATCATTATCTACATTTATATCATCTATATTTATATTTAAGTTACTATTTGTCAATATGTTAGTAAGAAAGTTAGTCATAGGTTGTTCATGTATAAAATCATCAACTTTTAATTTTAATGTTACTATTATGTCTTTTATTTTATCTTTATTTTTATAATTCAAATCTTCATTACCTACTAGCTTTGCTGCCAAAGGTTTATAAACAAATTTGTTAAACAACTCTTCGTAATTTAATAATGCATCAACTAAAGGTTTATTATTTATATAAGTATCAGGTATTAAATTAGCTCCTTTATTTATTAAATACCATATAGTATTTTCATTAATTTTTTCTTTACTAAGAGCGAAATATAAGGGACTTTCTCCTCTAATATTAAGTATATTTATATCGCAATTGCAAGCTAACAGTTCATCTAATAATACTATATTACCTACTAATGAGGCATAATGAAAAGGATAGTTTCCTTCTTTATCTTTAAAGTTGAAGTCTATTTTATCTTTGTATTCTGAAATTAATTTTAAACTATTTTTAATATCATTGCTCTTAATATTATCTATTAATCTATTTCTTGCGGTGGATAATTTTTCATCTTCCCCTTTTTTTATCAATAGCTTTACTATTTCTGAATGTTTCATTTTATTAGCATAGTTCAAAGGAGTGTTCTTACTATAATCTATATAATCAATATTGGCTCCCCTTTCTATTAGAAGTTGAACTACTTTTTTATGCCCAAAATAACATGCACCTGTCAAAGGTGTATATCCATCTTTATCTACGTGATTAACATCAGTGCCTTTTTCTATTAATATTTCTGCTATTTCCGGATAACCTTTCTCTATAGCATAAATCAAAGGGGTTTTCTTATGAAAATCTATATAATTAATATTGGCTCCTTTTTCTATAAGAAGATGTGTTGTTTCTTTATACCCAAAATAACATGCACCTGTCAAAGGTGTGTATCCATCTTTATCTACGTGATTAACATCAGCGCCTTTTTCTATTAATATTTCTGCTATTTCTGAATAACCTTTTTCTATAGCGTAGATTAAAGGAGTTTTTTTATTATAATCTATATAATTAATATTCGCACCCTTTTCTATTAGAAGTTTTGCTGTTTCTTTATACCCAAAATAACATGCACCTGTCAAAGGTGTATACCCATCTTTATCTATATAATTAACGTCAGGACCTTTTTTTATTAGTATCTCTGCTATTTCTGGGTAACCTTTTTCTATAGCATAGATCAAAGGAGTTTTTTTATTATAATCTATATAATTAATATTAGCGCCCTTTTCTATAAGGAGTTGAGCTATTTCTTTATGACCAAAATAACACGCACCTGTCAAAGGTGTATAACCATCTTTGTCTATATGATTAATATTGGCACCGTTTTCTACTAATACCTTTGCAATTGATTTGTAACCTTTTTCAACTGCAATTATTAATGGAGTATGTTTATTACTGCTCTCATAATTAACATTAGCACCTTTATTCAGAAATTTTTTTACCTTATCTAAGTCATTTTCTCTTACAGCGTTAATTAGGTTAGTGTTACGTCCTTTGTTTTCTATATTTAATTTATTAACACTTTTATTACAACTACCATTACTCATTAGTGTTATTAGTATTATTAATATTTTCATTTTTAATTATTTACCTTTCTATTTGTTTAGTAATTTAATTCTATCAAAGATAATTTTAATTGTAAAATTTACGTAGTGGAAAAAAGTTATATAGCTATACTAAATAGAAATTATTTATTTTTAAATACTGCATCCTCTTTTATACAAGTCTATTAAAGGCTTTAGCTGAACTATATATTTTAAAAATTTTTAATTTTCTTTTTCAAAATATTCATTAATCTACTTATAATATGAATTTAATGCTTTAAAAGATAATTGTTATTTCATTTTAAAATTATTCTTCTCTTTGTTATAATTTAATAATTAAGGAGTAGGGATGAAAATAATAATATTAATAACTAATTGTATTAAAAGCGTTAATGCAATCAAATCTTTAAATAAGAATATAAATTAAGCTTTAGTTGATGCTGCCAAAACAGGAAGTGTATAAGAGACGAAAATTTTAATGGAAAAAGGTGCAGACACTAATTATAGAAGTGAAAGCAGTAGATTGACACCTTTACTATATGCTTCATGTAATAGCCATTTCAATAGAGGATTTGATTGATTTAATTGATAGTTATTTTAAAAAAAAGCATCAGAAAGCGGAAGTTCCTTACTTCTTGCAGAGAATACGAATTATATATTAAAAGTATATAAAAATAAAAAGGAAATATTGTATTAGAAGCACTAAATGAAATTAGTGATGATTTTTTAAATACAATATAAAAGAATACTCGAGGTAGTTGGAAATATGTTGGCAAGTTAGATAAAAATAGAAAAAATCTTGAATTTGATGAAGATAGTGATGAAGAACTAAAAGGAATAATAAAATTTGAGAATGGGATATTTTATTTATTAAATGTTCCTATGGATGTAGAGGAAATAAAAACTTATTAAAATTTTATAAATTTTTTAGTTAAGATATAGTTAGGAAACATACTAAAAATTTAGAAGGATACACTAAATATTAGGAATTTTGGTAATTTAAGTTACTTTGACTTTATATAATAGAGCTTCTAGTAACAATAGTGCTAATGAAAGAAGCAAAATATGGTATAAAGAAAAATACAACAACAGCAATGAGAATAATAGTCTAAAAATAATAAATTGCCTATTAAAGACGGACTGAAAATACTTTTCAGTCAACTAAACCAATATTCTTAAAGAGAAAGAAGTTTTTAGAAAACTTTCAAGTGGAAAAGATTTAAAGAAAGAATATTTTATTTGTTAAGTATCACTATAAAGTTATAAAGAATATATACTTAGTAAAAGAACTTTCAGAGTTCTTTTTATTTTTTTAATTTATTGATTTGCTAAAATTTAGATAGAGTGTTAAATTATAGAAAATTTTGATGTTTAATTAAGGAGAAAAAGTTGAAAAAAATATTGTCATTAATAGTTCTAATAATATCATGTTCCAAAGTTATTAATAATATAAAAATGTTAGATAAAGATATAAACAGCGATTTAATTAATGCTTCTAAGATAGGTAGTATAAATGAGGTGCTTAATCTATTGGATAAAGGAGCAGATATAAATAATAAAGATAACGAAAGGCTTCTGCAAATGGTTATATGGAAGTTGCGAGGATGTTATTGAATAAAATTGCAAATATAAATGACAAAGATAAATGACAAAGATAATAATGGTAGTTTAGCACTAATGTTTGCATCTATTTATGGTCATAAAGAAATGATCAATTTATTATCGGAAAAAGGAGCTAATATAACTGGAATATATAATTATTTAAAGGTAGCAAAAACATTATTAAATACCACTAGATTGGATTACATAATTATTTATGAATTGCTCCTTAAGGACAAAAGCATAAGTATGAATGATGAAAAATTGAAGATTGTTCAACAAAATATCGTTTCATTACAATTATTGTTGAAATTACCAGGAGATATATTTAAAGAAGTTATTAAATTCCTTTATTTTGATAGGATTCTTGATAATAAAAAATTAAATAGTAAGGTTTTAAATGTTAATTCCAAAATAGATCATAGGGGTAGTAATATTAGATAAAATTAGAAAACCGTAAAAGATTCTTTTAAGGATATTGGGGAAATTATCAAATACTTTTAATAATTCTCTAGCTCTAAGAAGATTTCAGTGATAGAATAAGGCTTAATCTCAAGTGACTTTAGATTTCGTAAGTTTAATCCAAAATAAGTTATGAAAGTTAACAAACGATGCAATCATAGATTTTAATTTTAAAAACAAGAATAAAAATATTTTTATTTTAATTAAGTATAATTTTTTAAGAAAGAGCTTTTATAAGTTTTTTTAACTCTTTTTTAAAAGATAAATTTATGAGATAATAAAGTTACTATGAAAAACATTCAAAAAAGCTTTATTATTGTACATATTTTAATCATAACTTCCTTGATTTTATTTTTTTCATTTAAATATTTTAGAGTTAGAGATTTATCTAATTTATTTATTGCAAAAAGCGATGAAAAAGAAGTTCCAATTTTTATTATAGAAAATAATTCACTAACAAAAAAAGATGTTAGTATAAAAAATGGAAATGAAAGAGAAACCATGGAGGAATTATTAAAAATATTAAAGAAGAATCATCAAGAAGTACTAGAAGTAGAATATGTAATTAGAAATATATATATTGATGATGAAATATATATATCTATGAAAACAGAGAAGAATAGTTTAAATGAAATTACAGAACCTCTATTTGTTTATTCAATAGTTAACTCTATTAATAGTAAAAAAAGGGTTAAATTTATTAATATAGGTAAAGAAAGATTATTTAAATTTTTAGATGAAAATGCTTTTTTTGAAGCTAATAAAGCTTTTGGAGAGTTATAATGAATCACTTAGAAAATCTTAATGAGATGTATAAGTCTATAAGAGAAAGAATAGAAGAAAGAATAAAAGTATTTGAAAAAATTTGGCTCTCTTCTACAGATAAAGAACTATTTATTGAATTAGCTTTCTGTATTCTTACCCCTCAATCTAAAGCTAGATCAGCAGAGAGTTGTATAGAAAAATTATTAGAAACAGATCTTCTTTTCACAGGAAATCCTCAAGAAATAGAACCTTATGTTAATAAAGTAAGATTTAGTAAAAGGAAAGCAATTTTTATCGTAATAGCTAGAAATGACTTTATTGATAAT
>JAEWOZ010000093.1 GCA_023399505.1 Fusobacteriota bacterium
GAGGAGCTGATGTTAATCATAAAAATATTTTCAATTATACAGCTTTAATGCGAGCCTCCGAAAATGGTAATTTGAAAATAGCCAAACTACTCGTAGAATCAGG
Source organism: Fusobacteriota bacterium (assembly GCA_023399505.1). Taxonomy (GTDB): domain Bacteria; phylum Fusobacteriota; class Fusobacteriia; order Bac17; family JAEWOZ01; genus JAEWOZ01. The sequence goes on from JAEWOZ010000093.1 coordinate 104, forward strand.
AGCTATTATTAATGACAAAAATGGTAGTGGTTGGACTATATTGATGTTAGCAGTTGGAAATAATCATTTAAATATTGTCGAAATTCTTATAAAAGCAGGAGCTAACATTAACCATAGGGCTAAAAGTGGTATAACAGCTTTAATATTAGCAATGAAAAAAGAGCATTTAGAAATAGCTAAAGAACTTATAGAAGCAGGTGCTGATATCTATTTAAGATTTAAAAACAAAACAATTTTAGATTATGTAAGCAAAATGATGAAAATTTCTAAAGAGAAATCTACGAAGGATAAACTTATAGAGATGTCATATATAATAATTAGCAAGATGGCAGAAGATTATATAAACTTATTTATATCTCTAAATAAAAATAGAGAGGCATCTCAAGAGATAAAAAATGAAGTACATAAGTACATTAATTTGCTCTATTTTTTACAAAAAATACCTGTAGAGATATTTGAATAGATTATTAAAGATTTCTAAGGAGTGAAAAGGAAAATTACTAAGGATTAAAAATGAATAATATAATAGAAATAAAAAATTTAATTAAATATTATGATCAAATTTCAATTTTATAGTCTATTAGAAAATCTTACAGTTGTAGAAAATGTAATTTCTACAGCACTCATAAGTTTAGCACCCAAAAAAAAGCGAAAGAATTAAAGGCAATAAAGCTTTTACAGGAGAAAGAATGAAAAAATTTTTGATAGTAACTTTAATATTATCATGTACTAAAATTATGAAAAATATTAATTTTAAAAACAAAAATATAAATGAAAACTTAGCTTTAGCTGTAATTGCTGAGGATATAAGTGAAATTACAAAACTAATAGACGAAGGAGCCAATCTAAATTATCTATATAAGAATAAAAAAATTTTAGATATAGCTTTTGATAATAAGAATCTGGAAATAATGAAATTACCTATAGAAAAAGGCATTGAACTAAGTAAAGAGAGTATGATAAAAATATATGATCTTGCTTTAGATGATTTTAATTTTGGCATAATCGATTTAATTAAAGATAAATATGATCTAGAAGAGAATATAGTAAATAAAAATAAATACCTCTTATTTTTGTGCTATACATCTAACTCAAAAGAGGTTAAAAGATATATAAAGGAAAATAATATAAATCCCATAGAAGTAAAAGACAAAATTAATAGAAATGCTTTAATAATATCAACATTAGGATGTAATATAGATACAATAAAAATGCTAATTGAAGAGTATAAATTTGAAGTTAATTATACAAATGATAGTGGTGTCAACGCTTTAATGGCAGCCTCTGCTAGAAATAGTAAGGAGTCAGTAAAATACTTACTAGAAAAAAATGCCGATGTAAATATTAAAACAACTATGGGCTATACTGCGTTAATGTATGCATCAGAGAAAGGCCATACAGAAATAGTTAAGACATTAATAGAGGCGAATGCTGATATTAATAGCAAAGATAATGAGGGCTGCACAGCGTTAATAAAGGCTTCATTTAATAAACATGTAGATGTATTAAAAGTATTGATAGAAGCAGGTGCTAATGTTAATGATAAAGAAATGGATGGCTGGACAGCACTGATGTTTGCATCTCAAGAAGGCCATAATGAAATAGCAAAATTATTGACAAGGGCTAAAGCTACTACTAGGGACAAAGATAATAAAGGCTACACTGCATTGATGCTAGCTTCACAAAATGGTCATGTAGAAACGGTAAAAACATTACTAGAAAAAGATTTTGACGTTAATGATAAACAATTTAATGGTTGCACATCTTTAATGTTATCTTCTGAAGAAGGTAATGTTGAAATATCTAAAATTCTAATTGAGAACTGTGCTAATGTCAATGAAAAAGATAATAATGCCTTTACGGCATTAATGTATGCTTCAGGAAAGGGTCATACAGAAATAGTAGAACTACTTTTGGAAAAAGGAGCAAGTATTAATGATAAAAACAGTGAAGGGAATACATCTTTAATATTTGCTACATCTTTGGAACAAGTAAAAATAGTAAATATATTATTGGAAAAGCGGGCAAAAGTTAATGAAAGAAACAATAATTACTATACAGCTTTAAATGTGTCATTAACTAAAATTCAAGAAAAAATAGAGAATCAAGAAAAGACTGAAGATCAAGAAAATATTACAGAGCTTTTGATTAAAAATCATGCAGTTATTGATTATAGAGATTTTAGCAAAATATTTAATTTATTAAAATTAGGAAAAAGAAAATCTCTCGTAAAGGTAATACTTGATAAAGATAACATAAATATGAAGTTTTTATCATATATCTACAAAAAATCTTTAAAAAAATCCAAAAGAGAAATTTTGATGAAAGATATTTTGAAAGTAATGAATATGAATAAACTTTTTCTATTAGATGAATTTACTTCAAATTATAAAAGTCTATTATTTATTTCTTTCATAAATTTTATAAAATTATGTGGGTTAGAAGAAACAAATGATGTTTTAAACATAAAGAAGTTAATCATTGAAGCTTTTATAGAATACCATAAAGAAGAAAGAGAAAAATTATTATATGAAGAGATTTTTAAAGAGAAATATAAGAGCATAGGGAATAAAATAAATATATTTGTTTCAAATTTAAGTAATATCATAGGAAATTTTAAAGCAGAATTTACTAATGAAGAATTAATAAAAAAATTTAATGAATAGCTTGAAGTGTATTTGATTGTAATGATAAATAGAAAAAAAGTTAATTGTAATGGAGAATTTAAAAATGAAAAAAAGTTTAGGCATCATATTGTGTTTAATATTATTTAATTGTAATAAAAATTTAATCAGCCTAGCTTCGTTAAATAAAACGCTTACTGATGATTTAATTGAAGCTATTATTGATAATAATTTAAAAAAGATTAATAGAATCCTAAGTACAGGCATTAATATTAATTTGAAAGATAGTTATAATAGTAAAACACCTTTAACTACTTGTACCTATTTTGATAATTTAGAAGCTTTTGCATTATTAGTAAATAAAGGAGGCAATCTTAGTTTAAATATCTTAGATTCTAATGGTTACAGCCCTCTAATGTATATTGCTAAAAAAAATAATATAAAATTAGCTAGTTTATTAATAAAAAAAAATGCTGAGATTGATTTCTTAAATAATATGGAAGAAACAGCTTTAATAGTAGCAATAAAATACAAAAATTTAGAAATGATAGAATTTCTAATAAAAGAAGGTGCTAATGTTAATTATACAAATAAAAGAGGAGCTACCCCTTTAATGCTTGCTGTTTATAGAAGAGACGTAAAAACAGTAAAATTGTTATTAGAAAATAGTGCAAATATTAATGCAATTGATAAAGGAGAAGATAATGGACCTACCTATGATAGCAATAAGATTTTAGCCTATATTCTAAAAAATCCTTATTATGTTCAGGGATGCTTATGGCATAACCCTCTTAATAGTGATATTAAAAATACTTTTAAAGTACCTCCATCTACTGGAAGTAAAAATATAAAAATAATTAAGCTGTTAATAGACAGAGGTGCTGATCTTAATAATATAGACAATAGAAATAATAGTGCATTAATGATAGCTTGCAAAGAACTCTATTTAGAAGCTGTAGAGCTTCTCATAGATAGAATTGAAAATATAGATGCTAGAAATGTTAATGGAGATACTGCTTTATTATTAGCTTTAAACAATGATAATCAAGAAGAAATATGTAAAACTAATAAAACTAAGATAACTGAATTACTATTAGAAAAAGGTGCTAGCGTAGAAGAAGAAAATTTGGAGAAGGAGACACCATTAGTTGCAGCCGCTAAAAATAGAACTTTACATTTAGTGGAATTTTTATTAAAAAAAGGTGCTAATATAGAAAAGCACCTTAATGACCTATTAATTGATGCTGCAGAGATGGGTTCATTAAAACTTACAAAATTTTTGTTAGAAAAGGGTGCTAATATTAATTATAAAGTGAATGGTTGGAGTGCACTAACATATGCGCTTAATTATGGTTATAAAAAAATAGCTAAATTTTTAGTAGAAAAAGGAGCTAATCTTAATATGTTAGATGATGAAGACTTAAGTCCGTTGGCTCACGCCCTAAAAACTGAGAACTTAAATATTGCAGCTTTAATGATTAAAAAAGGTGCTAATGTTAATATTTCAATAGATGATAAAAATAATACACCTTTGATTTTTGCAACAAAATACGGATATTTTAAGTTAGCTAAGCTGTTGATACAATTAGGTGCTGATATTAATATGGTAAATGATAAAAATAAATCTGCTTTAGATATTGCTATGCAAAGCAATGAAGAAGAAATTGAACAACTACTTTTAGAGGCGTTACTTCAGATAGTTATAGAAATATATAATGAAAATTTTAATAGAATGGAAATCGTAAAATAGATAAACATTATTTTTTAAGAGGAAACACATTAACTAAAATATAAATAAGGATTAAAAATGAATAATATAATAGAAATAAAAAATTTAATTAAATATTA
>JAEWOZ010000134.1 GCA_023399505.1 Fusobacteriota bacterium
CAAGGTAACTATGTAATTTCACATTCAGCTCCTTAAGGTTATATTTAACTTGATAATTATATCATAAAAACAGTCGTCATATTTTTAATTTTTTAGTAAAATGATTCAACTACAATTTTCAAATTTATCCTCAATTTTGTAGAATTTTAAATAATTGATTTATTATTTAATTTTTTATCTACTTATTGAAATAAGATTAACAGTAAAGTATATTTAAAAAAATCAAGTTAAAATCTTTTATTTTTTAAGTTAACTTGAATCATCTTATTTACTTTTGTAGTTCTTTTAATTTTTTTAAAACATTATCAACATGTCCCAAAACATTTACTTTTTTCCAAATGTAAACTATTTTACCTTCAGGATTTATTAAGAAAGTATTTCTCATTACCCCTTCTAGGTCTTTGCCGAAAAGAAACCTTTTACCTAATGAGTTATATCCTTTTATAACTTCTTTGTTAGGGTCACTTAGTAACATAATATTTAGTTTATTTCTTTCTCTAAATTTAACATGACTCTCTACACTATCGGCACTTACACCAAAAATTATAGAGTTTAAATTTCCAAATTCTTTAGAATAATTAGAAAATCCAATTGATTCAATTGTACATCCTGGTGTATTGTTTTTAGGATAAAAATAAACAATAACCCATTTACCTTTAAAATCACTCAACAAAATTTTTTTATTCTCATGATTTAGCAATGAAAACTGAGGTGCTATATCTCCTATATTTAATTCATCTATCATAACTTCTCCTATTTATTGGTTTTTATATTTAATTTTATCATAATTTCACTTAGTTGTTTTAAATGAATAAGTAAAATCTGGATTTCTTGAACTAACACCTCTTGTGACCCCTTTTATATTCTCATTTAAGATATAGTGCCCCTTCATAAAAAATAGAGGGGCTATCGGAAATTCTCCACTAAATATAAATTTTTCTATCTCTTTTAAGTTTTTGTACTTATCATTCATATAATACGATTCTAACGCTTTATTATATAATTCCTCATATTTCTCATGAAACCAAAAACTTAAATTACTACTTGAATCTTTTTTCAATATCTCGAAAAAAGTAAAAGGTGGACCAAAGTAATCTGCTATCCAAGAGTTAAGAGAAACATCGAAATCTCCTTTTTGTAAACTTTCAACTTTCAAAATTGAATTTAATGAGACTATTTCTACAATAATAGAAAGTTTAAAGTAAAGAAATTCTTGTAAATATTGAGCTATCTTTTGGCTCAAGTAATCTGTACCGCAAATTAATTTTAACTTTTTATTAATCTCATTTTTAGAAATACTTTCAAAAAATAACTTCTCTGATTCGTATCCTGGAAACTCTTTAGGTACTAAAGAATAAGCGGGTTCGGATCCATCTTTTAGAATCTTGTTACATATAGAATCTCTTTGAATAGTCATTGATATTAATTTTCTTAAACTTTTATCTACTTTCTCACAATTAAAATTAAGAAAAAAAAGTGCTATTTTGTCAAATGTTTTAATATTTAGATTCAATTTTCTAGCATTCTCCATTGAGTCCATAGACAAGTTAGGAACAAAATCTAAGAAGCCATTTTTAAATAAATTAATGGAGGCAAATTCATCCCTTACAATAATACACTTTATCTCTTGAATTCGATTTTCTAAAATTTTGTTTTCATAATAATATTCATTTCTTTCTAATAATATTTCATCTCCATGAGACCAACTCTTTAACTTAAAGGGCCCTGAAAAAGCAAAGACACTTTGGCCAAAATAGGCCTCTTCTATTAATTCCTTTTTAACAGGTGCAAACGAAACGAATGCTAGAGGTGCAGCTAAAGTTTCAATCATATTTTCATTTTTGTATAAAAATTCAAACTCTATCTCTTTATTACTTAAAATTTTTATACCTACTTTCTTAAAACTTTTTTCTATATTTTTATGAAATCTTTCAGCCCCTTTAATTACATATAACAAATGAGCAGACTTAGAGTCATTTGAAGCAGTTAAAATTCTTTTGAAAGAAGCGTATATATCTTCGATTTTTATTAAAGATCCATCAGACCAGTAAGCATTCCTTAATTTAAAAATGATTTTGTTATCTTTAATTTGCCAACTTTCAGCTAAAGCTGGTAATATTTTTCCACTAGAGGTTGCTTTAATTAGAGGTTCATATAGGTTTGAAGTAACATTAAATGTATACTCATCATAAGTTAAAAGTGGATCCAAAGATATGGGCTCTTGATAAAGGGCAAAAGAGAGAGTATTAATATTTTTGTTAGCATTTAAAGTTAGACTAAATATAAAAAAAATTAAAAACATATCATCCTCATTTACTTAAAGAATATTTTATAAGCTATATTTTACATTAAAATTTTTATTTTAGTAATAAAAAAGTCATTTCTACATGACTTTATTTTCTGTTGATAAATGACCTTCTTTTATAAGTAAGGCTCTTAATGCTTTATCTTTTTCTAAACCTTTTAATTCTCTGAATTTTTCTAAGTCATAATCTTTTAAATATTCTTTTATTCTCTTTAAATTATATCTCTCAAAAAACTTTTCTAAAATTAATTTTCTCTCTGCAATAAAATTAGTATTTATGTAATCTTCAAATGAAACATCAACTTTTAATTCTTCTTTAAGTAAAGTAAAAATAAATAAAAGTGTATGAGGATTATCTGTATCAGCTTTTTGATTGTTAGAAGTTTTTATTATAACTGTATTATCATTTATCATTGTTGTTAAAATATCTTTTTTAAGTGAATTTAGCATGTCATCTATAAAATCAGAAGAATTACTATATTCTTTATAATCCTTCAATAGAAGAATGGATTGTTCTGTAACAGCTACTACTCCAGTGACACAATTATAAAAACCTTGTACTAAATTAGCAAGAGTAAAGGCTAGCATATCATCATTTTTTTCATAAGCCTTTTCAAATAGATAGGAAAATAAATTTAACTTCTTATAAGAGTACTCATTATATTTATTTACTAAAGTTTCATTATCTGTCTCTAAATTTATTTTATTAAAAAAATTTTTATTTAGAATTCTAGTTGCTTTATCTTTAAAAGAATTTTTATATTCATTTAGGGTTTGTTCATCACCTAGCGCTAATATAAAATTTTCTTCTAATGCTGAAATTTTATGAAATTCATCTTTTGTATAATTTTTAGCTAATAATGATAAATTATCTAAATCTTTTTTATGATATTCAATTAAGATTTCAACTTTTTCAATTAGTTTTTTTATATCACCTTTTTGATTTTCATAAAAAATTTCTTTAGTTGATGAAACTTTTAATTGTAAATCTTCCTCTTTGAAATTAATATATTCTTCTATGAATTTTTTGGGGTTATTTTTAGGACTTTTTAAGCTATTTGAGTTACCACATCCAAATAATATAAAAGCTATGAACAAATTAAACATACTTCCTCCTAATTCTTCCCCTAACATATTTAATTATCATTCATAATAATATCATTTTAAAATATTATTTGTTTTCTAAAAAAGTCTGTCTAAAATTGGGACTACTTGCACCTGCATATATATTTACATTTTTAATCCAAGTCTTTTTAGCATAATAACTTTTTCCGAAATAAAGAGGAGCAATTGGAAAAGAATTCTTTGAAGGTTCAAAAAGGATTTTTTCTGCTATAGCTAATAAATCAAATTTATCTTTTGTATAATAAGCATTTAAAGCTTTTTGTATAATTTTATCAAATTCTTCATTATGCCAATTTGTAGTGTTATTATTTGAGGTGGTTGTATATAAAGTTAGGAAATCAAAAGGGGGCGCTAAATAATCAACCATCCATCCTGATAAAGAAATATCATACTCGCCGTTTCTTACTTTAGCTATCTTTATAGAACTAGGCATTTGGTGTATTTCTATTTTTAAACCTAGTTTTTCTTCTAATTCTGATTGTATGTATTGGGATAACTTAGTATGCAATTCTGTATTAATGCATAAAAGTTTCAAAGGATTTTTTCTGAATTCCAGATTAACTTTATCTAGAAGCTTTTTAGCTTTAGATAAATTTTCTTTAAAAATTTCTTCACCGTAGTCTTCTCTGAAACTTTTATCTTTACCTAAATAATTAACTGGAATTAAAGCTCTAGCTGGAGTAGAATTATCTTCTAAAATATTTTTACATAACTTTTCTCTATCTATAGCGTAATTTATGGCTTCCCTTAAATTAGGATCTATTAATTTTCCTGTTGTATTAAATTCTAAATAAATTACTTTAGCATCTCTGTCATATGGAAACAAATTTTCTTTATCTATTTCTTTTAAATAATAACTTGAAATTAAGGGAAGAAGATCTAAATCACCAATTTTAAACATATTAATAGCTGTTTTGTCTTCCCTCACAATATAGGCATCTAGCTCTTTAATTTGTATTTTTTCATAGTAGTAATTATTAACTACTAAATTAACTTTATTATTCAATTCCCATTTTTTAATTTCATAGGGTCCACTTGCTAAAATATTCTTTATATTATTACCAAATGCATTAGTATTCTTAAGATAAATGGACTTTTTTATTGGAGAAGCTGGAGTAAATGCTAAAATAGGTCCAAATATTTTGAGAGGCTCTTCTACTAAAACATTAAAAGTTATTTTTAATGTTTTTTTATCCAAAACTTTTATTCCTACTTCTTTGAAAGATAATTTACCTTCATTAAATTCCTTAGCATTTTCAATTGAAAAATAAAGATATGCATACGGGGAAAGAGAATCTTGATCCAATAAACGTTTAAAAGCAAATAAAAAATCTTTCGCTTCTATTTCTGATCCATCAGACCATTTTGCATCTTTTCTTAATTTAAAAATAATACTTTTTCCTTCTGTATTAAAAGTTTCTGCTAAACCTTCTGTTATTTGACCTGTTGAAGATATTTTGACTAATCCTTCATAAATACTGGCCGTTATTGGCATTGAAGTAGGATCTATAAAAATTGGATCTAAAGTTTTAGGATCATTCTTTATATTAAATGAAATTGAAGAATTAAATAAATTAAATGACATTAAAAAATATATTATAAAAAGCATTCTTACCCCTTTAAATAAAAAGTTTGATATTAAATAAATTATATCAAACTTTAAATATTTTATCTATTTTCTATGTATGTACTTCTAAAGTCCGGACTATATGAACCTGTGTAAATTTTTACATTTTTAATATTTGGTTTTGAGGCATGAATACCTAACGGAAATAAAATTGGGACCATAGGGAATTCACCTATCTCTTCATCACATACCAATTTTTCAGCTTCAAACAAAGCTTGAACTTTTTCTTCATGTGAATAAGCATTTTCAGCCTTTTTTATTAAAGCATCGAATTTTTTGTTATTCCATTTAATAAAATCAATAGTAGAAGAAGAAGATAGTCTATCTAAGAATGAAGTTGGGTAACCTGGATAATCAGCTCTCCATCCTCCTAACATTAGATGATAGTCTCCTAACTTTTGTTTATCTATTCTTATACCTAATGTAGTAACTTCAATATCTATTGTTATATTTAGTTTTGTTAATAATTCTTGTTGAATATATTGAGCATACTTTTGGTTAACAGCTAAATTTCCTGTTAAAAGTTTCAACCTTAATTCCCTTATTCCTAGTTCTTGTTTCCCTATTTCGAGTAATTTTCTAGCTTTTTCTAAATTACTGTCAGTAAACAGATGTTCTTTATTCTCTTTTCTAAAATCACCTTTTTTACCTGAAAAACCATAAGGAATACAAGAGGTGGCTGGTAAGGCTGCGCCTCTTAAAATATTTTTACAAAGTTTCTCTCTATTTATAGCAAATGAGATAGCTTTTCTTATATTCTTATTAGCTAAAATCTTATCTCTTAAGTTAAATTCTATATAAGTAGCACTATTTGTTACATTAGTATTGTAATCAGGTGTGTTTATGAAATATAAGAGATGATCTGGTTCTTTTTCAAGATTCAATAAAATATCTAATTCACCTGCTCTATACATATTTACAGCGGTAGTAGAATCTTTAATGATGTATATTTTAATTTTCTCTATCGTGATTTTATCTTTATTATAATAATAAGGATTTTTCACTAAAACGAATTTATCATCAAAGTACCATTTTTGCATCATCCAAGGCCCACTTGAAAGCAAACTTTTCTCATCTTTAGCATAATCTTTTACTTTTTTTATAAATTTCTCATTCATTGGAGAACAAGTTACGTAAGCTAGAAGAGGTGCTATAACTCTAATAGGATCTTTTAGCTCTACGTTTAATTCTAGTTCAAACTTTTTGTTGGAAAGTGCTTTAACGCCTACTTTATCAAAAGTCACTTTTCCATTTGTAAATTCTTTTGAATTTTTTATATTCATACTGTGAAGAAGATAAGCATAAGAAGCTCCTGTTTCTGGAGTTAATACCCTTTTAAATGCATAAAAGAAATCATAAGCTGTTAAATCCTCTCCATTAGACCATTTAGCATCATCTCTTATATGAAAAACAATTTTTTTACCGTCTGTTTCCCATTTATGTGCTAATGCTGGTTCTATTTCATTTTTTTCATTCAGTTTTATTAATCTATCATATAAATTAACAGCAACATTTGCCTCTACTTCGCTATTTATTAAGGCAGGATCTAAATTTTTAGGTGGCTCATAGATAGAATAAGCAATTATATTTTCTTTTGCAAAAAGTTTTGAAAAACTAATCGTGAAAAGAGATAGAAATATTAAAATATTTTTTTTCATTTGTTCCTCCATATGAATAAAACAATCTAAAGAATTATATCAGATTTTTTAAAAAATTAAAAATTTTAGACTTTCTCTTCTTATCGTCTAAATTAATATTAAGAAAATAATCATTGTTATTTACATTATTCAATCATAATGATATAATAAATAAATTCTCAAAGGAGAGAAAATGAAAAATTTATTATTTATCTTTATTTTCTTAATAGGAAATTGTGTATATAAGAAAGAACACCATTTAAATAATGATCATAGCATAATGGAAACGATTAATAAATTATTAGAGGAGTATAATAGATTAAATGATGAATATAGCAAATTAAGTAAAGAAAAAATAATAGCTCTAATTAAAATTATTTTCAATCCTAATACTAAAATAGGTAATAAGACACTTTTAGGCTTTTGCATTAAAAATGGTAAAGATTTCGGACAACTCGTAATAAAATTATTAAAAAAAGGTGCAGATCCAAATGAAAAAAGTAATAATGAATACCCTATAATAATTGCTTTAAAAAAATATAAATCTATAGAAACAGCCTGTCAGCTTGCTAAGTATGGCGCAGATATATATGTTGAAGATGAAGATGGTAATACACCTTTAATGATAATATTAAGTTTTTCGAGTTGGAGAAAAGAATATTCATCTGGTTGTCATCATTTTACTTTTAATAGTGATGAACTGAAAAGGTTTATATTAGAAACTAATGTAGATATAAATAAGCCTAATAGCAGAGGATACCTTCCTTTGAACGAATTTATAAACATTTTGAAAAATAGCGTAAAAGAAATAGAAGTAAATGCAAAGCATAAAGATTGTAAAACTAAATATTATTGTAATGAGATTTTTTATAAAAAATATCCTATATTAAGCACTCTTGAGGATGAAACAAATCGCAAAATGCAAAAGACTATATTAAAAATAAAAGTTTTATCAGACCATAGAATTAATCCCAGTATAAGAGACTGCAACGGGACAGATGCTTTTGATCTTTTGAAAAATAAAGAAGGTAATGATAAATTAATAGATTGTTATATCACAGAGCTTATAATAATGCATTTGAAAAATGTAAGCCATTTTATTAAAGATGAAGAATATAATATAAGTTTTTCAGCCTATACAGATAAATGGAATGATTTAATTGGCAAAGAAGTTAATGAGGATATGGGTTCATTTTTGATTCAAGTAGCCATAATAGATAGAAAATATGATATATTAAAATCCTTACGTGATAGTGGTGCACATATAAATATGAATGCAATTAAAAATATTAAAATTATTCTTAGGATGCATCAATTATGGATGTATAGCTCTCCTGTTGAAATAATAAAAAACATAATATTAAATATCAAAGAAGAATTTATAAACGAATTCTTCCTAAAATTTTACGAAGAATTTATAGAAGATTCACAATTTTTTGAATTACTTAAGTTAGACAAAAAGTACGGATTTTATAGAAAAGAGTTTTTTTTAGAAAAAATTATTAACATTTTTAAATTAGTAGGTCTTGATGAAAATTATAAGAATAAAGATGGAATAACTATAGAAGAGCTTTTAAAAATACATAATTATAGTTTCCACGGCGATCAACTAGTTTCTCATTTACCAAATTCCTCAAGTGAACTTGAAAATAATATAAATTTAAAAAGTTTTGAAAAATTATTAGAAGTAAGCCTTGAGCAAAATAATTATAATTTTACTGAACACTTTTATGAAGAAAATCATTCTAATAAAAAGTATGAAACTACTTTTCAATTTCAAGAAGCTAAACAAAATATAAAAGCATTAGCTTTTTATCTATTTGAGGGAAATAAAAATAGGGATTATTTTAAAAGACATAAATTTCCAAACGTGATATTTGCAAAAGATACTTTCTTTAGATTAATTCTGAACAGCTGTAAACTAGACTCTTTTGAAAGTGAACTTAAAGAATTAATTAAAATAATGGAATTATTTTTAGAAGCCGGTATTGATATAAATGAACCACATTTTTATAATTTCCCACCCTTAGTATACTTATTTAAATACTCTAATAACACTAGATTTGAAAAACCTTACGATGAAAATTATGAATTTAAACAAAAAGAATATCCTTTTTATTTGAATTTATGTAGGTTTTTGATTGATAATTCAGATCTAACAATAAGAGATAATGAAAATAATAATTTACTTATGTTAGCTATTAAATGTATATGTAGAGGAGCAAAAATAGTTTCTTATGAAAAATTAGAAATGGGAAATTTAATATTAAAATATCTGATGAAGCTTGATAAATTTAATCTTACAGAAACAAATATCAATGGTGAGTGTGTATTAAATTTAATATTTAATGAAAAAATAGAAGAAAGTATAAATTTAAAGGAAATTCAAACAGAATTAATTTTAAATAAAAATTCAAGAAATATAATAGAAAAGTATATTGTAAATAAGAATTTATTCTTAGGAAGTTATTACGTTTTATTTAATAATATAGAAAAATATAGAATAGATGAAGGTGTGTTAGATTTGATTATAGAAATAGTTAAATGTGCCTTTTCAGATGACTACTATAAAAAAAATAAAACAGAAATAAATAAAAAAATAATGGAAAAAATTTAAATCACTATTACTTACCTATAATTATATTATATAGAGGCTTCCTATTCATATAATAAGCCCAATAATTATCACCATAAGAAAAATGCCAGAATTCATAAGGATAGTTTACAAGATCAGCTCTTAAAGCTGCTTTTAATAAAATTTTCCTATTCTTTTTCTGTTCTTTAGAAAGATATTTATAAAAAGTATGAGATTTTTTATTTGCTTCAAATACATTTCCCATAGGTAATAATTTTTTTGTTTTTATATTAATTAGCACCATATCTATAGCACCTCCTGTACAATGAGGAGCTATTACTCCTCCTACAGGCGATAGGTATTTAGATACTTTTTTATAAAGTTCTTTATCAGTCAATGATGGATTTTTTTGTTTTTCTCTTAGAAAACTTTTATTAAACATCTCTTTTTGAACTTTTAAGGGTCTATAACCGTTATATACAAAAACAGCTATATCTTTGGGTAAAAATTCAACCATTTTAAAAAGTGCTTTTTGTAAGCCCTCTCTTACTTTAAACTTATAAGGATGAGAAGAATAAGGAAAAAATATCTTTTCATTTCTATATTTTTTATCTGTTAAATCAACTAACTTTTCATTAACATCTTCAAATTTAAATTTATGTATTTTCTCATCTGATATTTTAGGTGCTTTATTTTCTATATAATCCTTTTTCAATTTTTCGTAAATATTTGAAAATAAATTCATTTTCAGTATTAAAAAAAGAGTAAATAAAATTTTTTTATTCATAAGCTCCTACTTTAATTTTTATAAAAAATTAAAGAGAATAGGATAATTTATTCTCTTTATTTTATTTTATTCTTCTAAAATCTTTAAAACCTTTTTCTTTATTATAATTTTTATTGAAGCCTGGTTTAACTTCTGTAAATTCTCTAATTTCTTTTTCTTTATTTTTATGACCTTCTTGTTTATGGTTATTATGTTTAGAAAAATGTTCTGCTAAACTAGTTATGAAGTATTTTATATCTTCTTTAGACTTATAGAAAAGCTTTATAGTTGCAACAACTAAAGCAATTTTAAATACAAAGAATAAAAATGAAGAGATCATAAAAAGCGCAATTGCAGCTATTAAAATTGAACTAAATAATGTCATTTCAATTCACCTCTACACTTCTTAGATCAGGTATGTAAGAACCTGGATATATTCTAATACCTTTAATATTTGGTTTAGAAGCGTATATTCTTAATCTAGTATATAGAGAAGCTGCAGGAAATTCACCTAATTCTTCATCAGATAATAATCTTTCTGCCTCTGCTAAATAATCAATTCTATCTTGATATTTAGGAGTAAATTCAGATTTTTTTATTAAATCATCAAATTTAGAATTTGACCACTTAGTAAAATTGCTTCCTGAAGTAGTATGAAATCTGTCTATAAAAGTAGCAGGGTAGCTTGCATAATCAGCAGCCCACATAGATATAGCAAATTGATAATCACTTTGAACCTGTCTAGAAATTCTTAAACTTTTATTTATAGATTCAATATTTATTTCTATTCCTAAATTTTTATTTAATTGTTGTTGAATATATTGAGCTGTTTTTTGATATGTTTCGTCATTATCACATAAAAGAGTTAGATTTAAATTATTCAATTTTAGTTCTTCTAAACCTTTTTTTAAATAGCTTTTTGCTTTTACTAGATCTTCTTTAAATAGTTCTTTTTTATTTTCAACTCTAAAATCACCTTTTTTACCTGAAAAACCTAGGGGAACTATAGCATTTAAAGCTTCAACTGTATTGTTTAAAATATTTTTGGCTAATTGTTCTCTTCCTATTGCAAGTGAAATTGCTTTTCTAATGTTTTTATTGGACATTATAGAATCTTTAGTATTAAATTCTAAATAAACAACCGCATCTCCAGGTAGAATTTTTAAGTCTCCTATAGATTTAAAGTAATTAAAATGGTTAGGACTTATTTTAAGTAAAAAATTTAAATCTCCACTTTTGTACATATTTACTACAGTTGTTTCGTCTCTTACTATAAATATATTTATTTTATCAACTTTAATACTGTCTTTATTATAATAAAACGGATTTTTAACTAAAACAAATTTATCTTCCATGATCCAATATTTAATCATCCATGCTCCATTAGATAGAATTGTCTCTTCATCTTTGGCATATTCTTCTATGTTGTTCATAAAACTTCTACTAATAGGTGTTGCAGTAACAAAGCTTAATATAGGAGCTAATACTTTTAGAGGTTCCTCGAATTTAATATCTAATTCCATTTCAAGTTCTTTATTTGAAAGTGCTTTTATTCCTACCTCTTTAAATTCTACTTCACCTCTACTAAATTTCTCAGAATTTTTTAAATGAAGACTGTGCAGCAAATATGAATATGAAGAGCCTGTTTCAGGAATTAAAGCTCTCTCAAATGCATAGACAAAATCATCTGCTAGAACATGAGTACCATTGGACCATTTAGCATTTTCTCTTATATAGAATTTTATTTTATTCTCTTTTACTTCCCATCTCTCTGCAATTGCAGGTTCTATTTCATTTTTTTCATTTACCCTTACTAATCCTTCATATATATGTGCAGTAACGTATATATCATTCTCATTTATAATCAGATGCGGGTCTAAGCTTTTAGGAGCTTCCATTATTGAAAAAGAAATTTCCTTTTCTTGTGTATTTAATGTCCCGCAACTTAAAAATACAAACAAAATTTTAATTAAATTTTTAAACATTTTTCCTCCAAATTAAACTAAATTTTTAGTTCAAATTCTAATTTTATAGCCCAATCGTTAAAGTCATAATTTAACCTATTCAATTGCAAGTTAGTTTTTATTTTGCTATCCACAAAATAATTTTTTTCTGTTTCAAACATATTTCCTAGACTACCTGCTAATATACAGTTATTATTTATTAAATAATTTAGCTCAATATTTAGTCCTGGAATCCATTTAGATTCTCTATTAGAGATTGCAATAGCAGGTTTAAAAGATAACCTGTCTGCAAAAAAATCACTAATATATGAAGAGAGGCTAAATTGAAATTCATATAAGCTTTTTAAGATATTTTTATTCAAGGTATGTAAGTAAGAAAGTGATGTGTTTAAAGATATATCACTAAAGTAATCTTTATTTATCCAGTTAGAAATATCGTAATTCTCATATCCTATTATAGCAGAAAAAGTATTTTTACCGTTCACATCTTTCTCTTTATCGATCAATATACCTTGGTTTAAGTAAGTTATTCCTAGTAATAAATTATGAATATCTACTGGTAAATTCAAATCCCCTGATAAACCTAAAGTAAAATTATAATCTTCCTTTGACTGTGAGGATAGATCTTTTGTAAATAGAATTTTTGTTTCTAAGTCGAATAAATCTGATATTGTAAAAAACTCTTCTACTTTTATTAAAGGCTCTTTAATATTATATAAAGAAAGTTCTGAATAGAGGTTAAACGGCATAAATCTTAATAAAGAATTAAAACCTAATTTATTTATAGAATAATTCTGCTCTTCAAAATAAGAATAGGTTAATGATAATGAATAATCGTAATCTTCACCTAGAGATAAACATCCAAAAATACCAGCTCCATTTGTTGTATATTCTATAATATCACTTTCCCTGAATATTAATCTTTTTTCATTAATTAATTTTTTAGAAATAGGACTTTGATACCTGTCTCCTAAAATTTTTGTATTAAATAATTCTCCACTTTCAAAAAGTCCTAACGATATTTTAAAAGGTTTTAAAGCTTGAAGTTGAAATTTTGAATATAAATATAAAGCGTCTCTATTTTCCATTTTAAATATTGGAATGCTTTTCATGAATTCACTATTTACTAAACTGTCCGTAATATCATTTCCAATTAATTTAGAATATTCGACATTAAAATCAAACATTTTAAATACATCATTAAAAATACTTACACCTGTTTCTAATACTATAAATCCTTTAAATTTTTTATCATCTATATCGTTAGTTCCCTTTTCAACATAATAGAAGTTTAGAAAAGGATTTGTAAAACCGTTCTTATTAACTATATTAACATCGTTCTTTAATTTAGCAAAATATAAATAATTTTTAGGATCAATTGGTGTGTCATTAATTTCTGCTAAAATATCAAGATTACTACTAATCATCTCAGAATTATAAATATTAAAATTAGATATTAAACCATTTTCTAATAAAAATTCTTCAGAATTGAATATACCTAAAAAGTCGTTCAAGCTAGGAAGCTCTTTTTTATTTTTGAATAGGGAAAAATATATAAAATTTTTATTTAATTCTGCTTCAAACGTCTCTAATTTTAAAATACTATTTTCTACAAGAAAGTTTGTTTTTAAGTTTAATTCTTTTATCAAATTAGAATTGATTACAAAACCAAAACTTAAAATAGGAACATTCAGATTAAAAATAGGTGGTACAAAGCTTGAAGTTTCTTCGTATCTGGAAATTAAATTTATATCTTGAGATAATTTTGTTATAAGACCAAAAGCTAAAGCATTTTTAGAAAATTCTAATTTACTTAATCTTTTTTTAATATCTCTCTCATATTCCATTTCAAGTTTTTCAACTCTTTTAACATACTCGGAAATTATTATAGTATTTTTAAAAACATCAGGAGAAATAGAAGATAATAAATTTTTTATAACTTTTATATCTTCAGGGTTTCTTTCTTTTTTTTCCTCTAAATTTTTAATGATATTTGATAAAGATTCAATAATGACTTCTTTAGAAACATTTTCTTTATTACTTAATTCCTTATACAAATTTTCATTAATAATTTTTTTATTTTTTAAATAATCTAAATTTTCCTTTAAAGATGCATTAGATATAGAACAAATTAATAAATATATTATTAAAACCACTTTTAACTCTCCTAGTTTTATTTTTGTAAATTCTATCATAGAAGTGACTTAAGAGCAATAATCAAAAAAGAGCTATGTAAAATAGCTCTTTTCAACTTTAATTAAACAAGAATATTTTTTAATATTTCTTTATAGGAATTATAATCTTAGTTGTTCAATTGGGTTTATAATTTTTTGATTTATATTACTTATAAGTTCTAAAAGTGTTGTACCTTCATTAAATTTAAAATTAAAACTTACTCCCTTTTGAATTAACATCTCAGCAATCTATACATTTCTATAAAATGCTGCTATAGCTGAAGTAAGATAATTAGTACCATCGAAATGAAGTTATTTGCCATTCTTACCTCTTATATATACTTATATAAAATTTTAATATACTGTTGATATTAAATCAACGATTTTATATTTTCCACATTAGAATGTTGAAAAATTGAAAATGTTGTTAATAAACTTAAAAAAAACTTTTTATTATCTCAAGTAAAAAGCCATTGTGAAAAATAATGTTAATATGTGGAAAATTATTCCTCGTTTTCCACATAATCTTTAGGAATTTTGATAGCATCTACTACTACTTCATTCTCTCTTAGCCTAATAATTCTAATGCCTTGAGTAGATCTTCCTATTGTAGATATGGTATTTGCCTCTGTTCTTATTATAGAACCTTTAGACGTTATAAGGAGTAATCCTTCGTTATCTAGTATTTCATCTGCTAATACAACATTTCCTGTTTTAGAGGTTACCTTCATATTTATTATTCCTTTACCTCCTCTATTTGTTATTTTATATTCTTCTGAAGGGGTTCTTTTACCATATCCTTTTTCAGCAATTGTTAAAATAGTAGAATCTTTTGAAGAGATAACTTCTCCTCCTACTAAAATGTCTCCATCTCTAAATTTAATTCCTCTTACACCTGAAGAACTTCTTCCACTTGGTCTTACAGAAGATTCTTTAAATTTAATAGCATATCCTTTTCTCGTAGCTAAGAAAATTTCATTTCCTTTTTCTACTAAAAATACACTCAAAAGATCATCTTCTTTTCTTAGTTTAATAGCTATTATCCCAGCTTTACTAATATTTTTGAATAATGAAAGTGTAGTCTTTTTAACAATTCCTTCTTTAGTTACAAAGAATATAGCTTTTGATTCATTAAAATCTCTTGTCTTAATAATAGATTTTACTCTATCACTTGGTGCTATATTTATTAAATTAGATAGTAATTTACCCTTTGCTATTCTAGAAGATTCAGGTAATTCATAAACCTTTAATCTATGTACTTTTCCTTTATCTGTAAATATAAGGAGAGTATCTAAATTATTAGCCATATAAATATTCTTTATGAAATCATCGTCTGCTAAACCTTGGCCTGTATAACCTTTACCACCAAGTTTTTGTGATTTATATCCTTCTAAAACTTGTCTCTTTATATAACCTTTTCCTGTGAGTGTAACCAATACTTGTTCATCTTTTATAAGGTCTTCTTCATTGATCTCTTTTATTTCATCTGTTATTTCAGTTTTTCTTTTATCTTTATAATTGGTTTTTAACTCTTTTACTTCTTCTTTTATTATTCTATAAACTTCAGAATCGTTAGCTAATACTTTTTTAAATTCAGCTATTTGATTTGTTAGAAATCCTATTTCTTCATTAAGCTTTTCTACTTCTAATCCAGTTAATTTACTTAATCTCATGTCTAGAATAGCTTGAGCTTGAGTTTCTGAAAGAGTAAAAGACTTAATTAACTTTTCTTTAGCTTCTTTAGAATCTTTAGAACTTTTAATTATTCTAATTGTTTCATCTATACTAGAAATAGCTAATTTGAAACCCTCTAAAACATGTAATCTATCTTCTGCTTTTCCTAATTCAAATGTAATTCTTTTTACTGTTACTTCAAATCTATGAGCTAAATAGCATTCTAAAATTTCTTTAAGATTTAGAACTTTAGGTATATTATTTACTAATGCAAGCATTATTATACCAAAACTCACTTGTAAATTAGTGTATTTATATATTTTATTAAGTATTAATTCAGCATCTTCACCTCTTTTTACTTGAATATATATTCTAATACCTTCTCTATCAGATTCATCTCTTAAATCGCTTATACCTTCAATTTTCTTTTCTTTTACTAATTCGGCAATAGTTTGTACTAAAACAGCTTTGTTTACTTGATAAGGAAGTTCGTAAATTATTATAGCTTCTCTTTTATCATCGGCTTCTATTCTAGCTTTTCCTCTTAACCTTACAATACCTCTACCAGTAGTATACGCCTTTACTAATTCTTTTTTGCCTACTATAACTCCACCAGTAGGAAAATCAGGTCCTTTTACAAACTTTAAAAGTTCTTCTAAATTTATATCTTTGTTTTCAATTAAAGCTAATATAGCATCACATACTTCTATTAAGTTATGAGGAGGTATATTAGTAGCCATTCCAACTGCTATTCCTGAAGATCCATTTATTAAAAGATTAGGAACTTTTGAAGGAAGTACAACAGGTTCTTCTAAAGTTTCATCAAAGTTTTTCTTAAACTTTACAGTATTTTTATCAATATCAGTTAGCATTTCACTAGCTAATTTTGTTAACTTTGCTTCAGTATATCTCATTGAAGCTGGAGCATCTCCGTCTATAGAACCGTAATTACCTTGACCTAAAACAAGATTGTATCTCATGTTAAAATCTTGTCCCATTCTTACCATTGCGAAATATACGGAAGCATCACCATGAGGATGATATTTACCCAATACTTCCCCGACTATTCTAGCTGACTTTTTAAATGGCTTATTATAGTTCATGCCCGTTTCGTGCATAGCGTAAAGTATTCTTCTATGAACAGGTTTTAAACCATCCCTTACATCTGGCAGTGCTCTTCCAACTATAACGCTCATAGAATAATCTAAATAAGACGATTGAATCTCATCTTCTATAAAAATATTTTTTTCTTTCTCATTATTATTAATCATTGTTCACCTTCTTATTTCACTTAAATGTCTAAATTTTTAACATATAACGCATTTTTTTCTATAAATTCTCTTCTTTGTTCTACTTTATCTCCCATTAACATGCTAAAAATTCTATCAGCTTCTACTGCATCTTCCATCTCTACTTTTAGAAGGTACCTATTTTTCTGATCCATAGTTGTTTGCCATAGTTGTTCAGCATTCATCTCCCCAAGACCTTTATATCTCTGTACATCAAATTGTTTATCTTTAAGAGTTTTAGTTCTCTTGCTAAGTTCATCATCACTATATAAATATTCAATATTTTTTCCTTGCTTAATTGCGTATAAAGGTGGTTGAGCTATATATATATTACCTGCTGTAACTAATTCTTTCATATATCTATATAAGAAGGTAAGAATTAAAGTTCTTATATGTGAACCATCCACGTCAGCATCGGCCATTATTATTATTTTCCCATATCTTAATTTTGAAATATCAAAATCGTCACCTATGCCTACTCCAAATGCTGTTATCATAGCTCTTATTTCTTCATTAGCTAATGCTTTATCTAAACCTGCTTTTTCAACATTAATAACTTTACCTCTTAAAGGAAGTATAGCTTGTGTTCTTCTATCTCTTCCTTGTTTAGCAGTGCCACCCGCAGAATCACCCTCAACTAAAAATACTTCACATTCTTTAGGATCTTTAGATGAGCAATCAGCTAGCTTTCCAGGAAGCGTAGAAACTTCAAGAGGGTTTTTTCTTAAGACCATTTCACGAGCTCTTTTTGCTGCTTCTCTTGCTTTCTTAGCTAAAAGCATTCTTTCCATTAAAATTTTAGCTATTTTAGGACTATCATTAAAATAATCTTTTAATTTTTCGGTTACAATTGCTGAAACTATCCCAGTAACTTTTGAGTTTCCTAATTTAGTTTTAGTTTGTCCCTCAAATTGTGGTTCAGGAACTTTAGCACTAATAATTGAAATTATACCTTCTCTTACATCAGTGCCTATTAAAGAATCTTCTCCTTTAAATATTCCAAGATCTTTAGCTACATCATTAAATACTCTTGTTAGAGCTGATTTGAAACCACTAACGTGAGTACCACCTTCATATGTATTTATATTATTAACGAAAGCATGAATTGTCTCTTTTGAGTCATTAGTATATGTTAAAGCTATTTCTACTTCTATTCCTTGAGTAGATCCATTCATATAAATAACATCTTCAAAAAGAGGCTGTTCTTCTTTAGAAATATCTTTTACAAAGTCTTTTATTCCACCTTCAAAGTAGTAATTAAGTTCTTTAGCTTCTTCTCCTCTTAGATCTGAAATAATAATTTTAAGTTCCTTATTCAAGTATGCTAACTCTTTCATTCTCCAAGATAAAGTTTCAAAATTATACTCTAAAGTTTCAAATATATCTTTATCAGCCAAAAACCTTACAGTAGTCCCTGTTTTTTTGCTTTCACCTATAACTTTAACATCTTCAAAAGGTTTACCAGTAGAGTATTTTTGATACCATACTTTTCCATCTCTATGTACTTCAACTTCAAGCAATGTTGAGAGAGCATTTACTACTGAAACACCTACTCCATGTAAACCACCTGAAATTTTATAACCTTTACTTTCAAATTTACCACCAGCGTGCAAAATAGTTAAAACTATTTCTAAAGCTGATTTATTAAATTTAGGATGTTTATCAACTGGTATGCCTCTACCATTATCAGTTACTTCTATTATATTTCCTGGAAGTATTTTTATTTCTATATTGGTGCAATAACCTGCTAACGCCTCATCAACGCTATTATCTACTACTTCATAAACTAAATGATGTAGTCCTCTTATAGAAGTAGACCCGATATACATACCAGGTCTCTTTCTTACAGCTTCTAATCCTTCTAAAACCGTTATATCACTTGCTTCATAACTATTTTTATTATTCTCTTCCATTTAAATCTCCACTTCTGTTTCACGTGAAACAATATACTTCCGGGTAAAAAATTCATTTCTTTTAATTGCTGATTCAACGAGTCGTGAAAATTTTTCTTTAATACTTATATCATTTATGTCCTGAGATATTTTTTTTACTACTTCTTGTTTTTCTTTTGATAAAATTATATTTGAGATATCGTATAAAATTTCTTTTCCTTTGCTTTCAAAAATTTTATTTGCTTGTTCCCTTTTGGTTAAAAGGAATCTTATATTTTTGACTTTTAATCCTACAACTTTTTGAACTTCCTCTAACATTTGCTCTTTCATTAAACTTAAATGATGAAGCCATGTTGAAGAAAATGTGTAAATGTATAAAATTTCATCTTTTATGTACGCAGGAGAACTATTTTTACATAGAAATTCTCCTACAATTTCTTTCCATTTTATTCCTACTTTATATCTTACTAAATTTTCATTTAATAATTTCTCAAGAATTTCTTTTATAGAACTGAACATTTTACACCGTCTTGATAAGTATATTTTAACATAAATAGCACTATTTTAATATCCTTTGCTTTAATTCAGATATTTCTTTATTAAGATCTTCACTTGTTTTTATTTGAGTTTCTACTTTATTAACGCTATGCATTACGGTAGTATGATCTTTTCCACCGAATATTTCTCCTATAGAAACAAAGGGTAAATTAAGTATACTTCTTAGAAAATACATTGATATTTGTCTAGCCTTAGCTATTTCTTTTTTTCTTTTGGTAGACTTCATTTCCTCTAATGGTAAAGCATAAAATGCAGAAACTGCCTTTAATATTTTATCTTTTGTTACTAATTTTGAACGTGTATCTATAAAACCTTTAAATACTTCTTCAATAAGTTCAAAATCTATTTTTCTTTTCATTAAAGACGCTTTTGCTACTACTCTATTTAGAGCGCCTTCTAATTCTCTTATATTTGAACTTACACTTTCAGCTATATAATTTATAGCCTCATAGGGAATATCTATATTTTCAATTTCTGCTTTATTTTTTAATATAGCTACTCTTGTTTCATAATTAGGTGCTTTGATATCGGCAATTAAGCCCCAAGCAAATCTAGAGATAAGTCTCTCTTCAATATTATTAATTTCTTGAGGTGGTCTATCACTTGATATAACAATTTGTTTTGAATATTGATGTAAAGTATTAAAAGTATAGAAAAATTCTTCTTGGGTGCTCTCTTTTCCAGCAATAAATTGAATGTCGTCTATTAATAACAGATCTAGATTTCTATATTTTTCTCTAAAACTTGCCATACGGTCACTCTTTAAAGAATTTATTAGATCATTTGTAAATTGTTCAGAGGAACAGTAATATATCTTGCTAGCAGGATTTTTTTCAAGTATATAGTTACCTATAGCGTGCATTAAATGTGTTTTTCCTAACCCTACTCCTCCATAAATAAAAAGAGGATTATATACTCTACCAGGTGAAACTGCTACTCCTTCAGCAGCTGCATGAGCAAATTCATTGCTTTTTCCTACTATGAAATTTCCAAAAAGATATTTAGGGTTTAACCCACTAACTAATTTTTTTTCCTCTTTTTTCTCTTTGATTTCAGGAAGTTCTTCTTTTTCTTCTTTCTCTCCCTTTTTAACATTTATATAAACTTCGTATTCACTCCCAGTAACTTCATTTAATGCCTTATTAATTATATTTTTGTAACGTTCCACACGATCTTTAATATAACTGTTTTCTGCCTCTAAGAAAAATTTATTTTCTTCTAACTTATAAGGATGTATATTTAATATAGAAATGCTATACTCACTTTTATTTAGTCTGTCTTTTAAAGCTTCTAGTACACTATTCCAAATTTTTTTTTCATTTCCTGCCATTTTAACTTTTCCTTTTTTCAATAGTGAATCAATTATAACATACCATTTACTTTAAAAAAAATCTTATATACACTTCTCAAAGTCTCTTTTTATAAGGTTTTACACTTTTCAACATGATTTTCAACATATTGATTTATTTAATTTTTAAAAATTTTTTATTAGATAATGAAATTTTTTTTCTAGGTTTTTCCTTATTTTAAGATTTATTTTTTAATAAGTGAATAAATTGTTGAAAACTTTACCTTTTTAACATCTTTGTTGAAAACC
>JAEWOZ010000022.1 GCA_023399505.1 Fusobacteriota bacterium
TTCTAACATATTTGTAAAATAAACGTATTTTAAAAAGTTAAAAAAAGTAATTGAAAATATAATAAAATAAAAAAATTTTAACTTGTTTGAAAAAGAGGCCTCTTTTGATATAAATTTCCTAAAAAAATTATTACCTTACTTATCTCAAGAAAGATTATATAAGATTGATATTGAGGGGAACATAACAAGAAAAAGTTTTATTCCTACTCTGAAACTAATTGAATTATATTTTTGTGAAAAGAGAGAAGAAGTTTTAAAAGATATTTTTGAGTATTTAGTTAATCAAAAATCTAAAATAAGATTCAAAAAGATATTTAGATATTCTTCAACTGAATTAGTAAAAGTAAAGGAGAATTTTTTTAAAACCCTTTTTAACAAAGATATAAACTTTGCATTAAGATATGGGAAAGAGCTCTTTCTAAGAAATGAAGAAGAATTTGAAAGTACTTTATTAAAGCTTTCTTTATTTAATTTTAATTATAAAAGTGCATATGCACTATCTTTAATAAAACTTTTAAAACTTTTTCCACAAGTTTTAGATGAATTAATGTATGTTTTTTTAACACCTTATTGTAATGAGGAAAACAATTTTCATTTTTACAATAAAGCTTTTTTTATAGAAGCTAAAAATGATGAAAAGAAAAGTGATTTTGAAGAATTGTTAAAAATGTCATATTCGTCTCTCAAATTTTTTATACAACAAAATACTAAAAAAGCTTTAAATGATTTGATAGGTCTTAGCCTAAAAGATGTTAATAAAATAAGTTTAACCTATTTTTTACAACTAGAAAGTCTAATTTATTTTTCAAAAATAAATAAAAATGAAGAAACATTTCAAAATATTCTTTTTAAAAATTATTTAGCTTTATCTGAATCTTTTTCATTGGAAAAAAGTGATAAAAGCACCTTATTAAAAGAGTACATAATTAAGAACATTGAAAGAATGTTGGTGTAATAAATGAAATATTTTTATTTTTTTATTTTAAATTTTTTAAATAACTTAAAAAGAAAATTTTTTTCAAACTTTATTTATATCCTTCTATCTTTAACGATTTTTTACTTTTTAATTTTTTGTGATAGTTACATTTTTAATAAAGTATTTGAAATTCAAAATCTTTTTCTAGAACCACTTGAATTAATAAGCACTGGTTTTAACTTTATTTTTGAAACTAGAACTATGTTAGGTCTCTTAGGAGTTGCCTTCGTTTTCTCATATTTTTTTAAAAATCAAAAAATTAATAAAAAAATATTATATAGCATATCTTTAATTGTTCTAGGTATAGGAATTTCAATTATATTAAAAGTAATTTTTTCTAGAGAGAGACCTTATATCTCTTATAATCCTTATAATATATTTATGTGGAAAAACTTTTCTTTTAAAAATTATAATAAATTTTTTAGTTCACCTTCTGGTCATGTAATTACCTTAATTTCAACATATACTTTATGGAAAGAGTTTTCTTTAACAAAAATTTTATTCTATGTAGTTCTTTTTTTAGTAGCTTTTTTTAGAATTTATTCTTTGCAACATTGGCCTAGCGATATTTTTGCAGCAATTCTCTTTTCAATTTTTATGATTGTTAATAATAAAAATTATTTAATAGAGGAATAAATTTAAAATATTTGATATAATATTATATCAATAAGAAGTCGTAGGAGGAGAATATGCAGCTCTTTGGTAAATTGCTAGATATAAAAACAAAACATTATCTTAGATTTTTAAGTATTATTGTAATTTTTAAATATCTTATAGAATATTTTAGAGATGCCTTTATAGTATGGAACTACGGCATTACTTTACTTGTTTTATCTAAAATTTTCAATGTTATTCTCTCTGTTTTCAGCGCTATAGTATTAAAGAAAATTTTTGATTCTTTTATTAATGAAAATGCTAGATTTTTTAGCTCAAAGTACATAAACGATCCTGTAACAAAAATAATAAGTTTTTTTGATATTATTCTTTTTACAGTTGTACTAATAGGTTTTTCAGATCTTTTCGACCTTGTCCCTAAAGAATTAAGCTCTGATTTAAGAACTGTTTCTGTAACCTCATCGTTTGCGGCAATGCTTTGGGAAATATTTTTAAGAAAGCATCATATATTATCAGCTATAAGTAAGTTTTTAAGAGATGTCTTTGCTAATTTTAAAGTTCCTGAGTTTGTATCTGCTGTTTTTTCTCTAGATTTTAAATTTTTAATATTTTTTGGTCTATTGAAAAGTTTAATAAAAATTTTAAATTCCTTAAATTCATATTTTACTGAAAGACAACTTTTCTTAAATAATAGGTATCTATTTGGAACAATTGATTTTTTTATTCTAGTTTTTTCAATTATAGTTTTAAAGAGATTATTAGATATTAGTGTTCATAAAATAAATAAAAATTTGAGTAAAAATAAATCAAGAGAAAATTTAGGAAAAAGTAATTTTCTATTTTTAGTACCTCTTATTTCAAATGCAGGTAAAATTATATTAGCAGTTATTTTTACAACTGCTCTTTTAAATATTTTAGGATATAGTCTATTCTCATTTACTTCCCAATTGCCTAAATTAATAGGAAGCTTAGGTATATTAGGTATAGGGTTATCTTTTATGGCACAAGATGCAGTTGCTAATTTCATTGCTGGTATTTTCATTCTTACAGATTCACCTTTTGTTATAGGTGATAGAATTCAAGCTGGTGAAAGAGGAGAAGTAGAAGGTGAAGTGGAAGAGATAGGTATTAGAACTACTAAACTGAGAACGAGATTTAATACAATAATAACTGTACCAAACTCCTTATTAACTTCTAAAGCTGTAACAAGTTTTAGAAAATATGGTCGAGAAATGAGAATATTTTATGAATTAGGTGTTTCATATAAAAGTGACGTATCAAAGGTAAAGGAAGTTCTAATGAGAGCTGCTAAGAGCTCTAATGCAATACTTAAGATCCCTGAGCCTTTAATACACCTTTCAGGCTTTGATAGTTTTTCAATGAGATTTACATTAATATTCTGGGTAGAAGATGTTCTAAATAGATTTGAAGCTCATAACGATCTTAATACAGCAATTGTAGATGAGTTCAAGAAGGAAGGATTAAAAATTCCTTATCCTATTTATGATGTTAATATTAGAGATAATAAAAAATAAAAGCTTATTTTGATAATTATAATGTTTAAAGTTAAATTAAAAAATTAAGGAAAAGCTATTTATGAAAAAACTTTTAATTTTTTATACACTTTTTACTTTTAACTCATGTAATAAGGTTAAAGTAAAAAGCATCTCTTCTAATTCCTATAAAGGTAAAAGTTGGTCGAATATGGATTTAGAAGAGGAACTTTATATACAATATATTTATGATTATATTAATCTTTCTTTCGAGTATATAAAAAGGTATCTTTCTACTATAGATCAGACAGATATAAT
>JAEWOZ010000055.1 GCA_023399505.1 Fusobacteriota bacterium
TAAATGCGAGATGTGAAAAGCTATGTTAAAAGGGCCTGTTTTGTTATCTTGAATATTGAAAAAATTATATCATAGGATAAATAAAATAAAAAGATAGCTCTGAGTTAAAAAATTAAAATTATATTAAGATTATTAAATTCTTCCATTAATCATTTTCTAAATATATCTAATTTCTTAATAACTTCTTCGAAAATTTCTATAGGTAAGTTTTGTAAAGAATATAACTAGATCCTTTTTCTAGTAATAATACTATTATTTCTTTATATCCTTTTTCTGACGCAATTATTAATGCTGCATTTCCATCACAATCTTTGTAATTAACATCATCTACTCTTTCTATTAATAATTTTACAATTTCTATATGCACTTGCTTTAATGCTAGAATCAATGGTGTATTATCATCTATGGCTTTAACATTAATATCTGCTATCTTTTCTAATAATAATTTCACTGTTTCTATATATCCTTTTTTTAATGCTAATGTTAAAGCTGTAAAATTATTTTTTCTCTGTAATAAACACTAGCTCCTTTTCCTATTAAGAAACTTGATACTTTTTTATGCCCTTTCTGCAATGCTATCATTAATGCTGTTTGATAATATTCATCTCTAAGATTAATATCATCACCTTTTTCTATAAATAGCTCTAATATTTCTTTATGCCCCCTTATTCTGATGCTTCACTTAAAGCTGCTAAGCCGTAGTTAGATTTTTCGTCAACATTAGTAACACTTTCTACTAAAATTTTTACTATATTTAAATTATTGTTTAAAATTAATTCAAAAACTGTCATACTTTTATAAATATAATTTAAGTTAGAACCTTTTTTAATTAAGTATATAGCTCTTTTAGCATCATTATTATTTATAGCTACTACAAGCGCTTCATTTATATCTTTATCCTTAATACATAAATTTTGAGTAATTTTATTACAAGAAAGGATCAAAATAGTTAATATTAAATTTTTCATTACTACGCCTAATTTAAATTTCTTATCAATTTTTATGTAAATATAAACAGCTCTTTAAAATTTTTAACATCACAAGGATTTTTAGCAACATATTTTATTGGGAATTTATTACAAAATAAAAAGAAATTTGTATTAAGTTTCTTTTTAAATAGTCGTGACCATAGTCAATAATAATAATATTCATCCAAATACTCTAAATTTAATTTTAATGCTTCTGACATTTGCTTAACTAATCGAGGAAATGTGTGAGATGTTATTAATACTATTTCTTCCATTCCATTAGTTATTTATTACTCTTATTCTATTCAAGAATACTTCTTCCAGGCTACCATCACTAAAATCTACTATGTCTAATATTTGATTTACAAAAAATTTTATTTTATAATTATTATAACCATTTTCAGAAGTTTTGCTTATTAACATTTTTGATATAAATAATTCTAAAGCATTTTCATTATTATATAAATTTGATAGAATCTACTTTCTCATTCCGTTTCTCCATTTGACTAAAATTTAAATTCTTTAAACTATTTATAAATTACTATTATATTAATATAATCTAAAAAATCATCTTTAATAATTGAAATACCAACTTTCACTAATATAAATAATTTAATCACTTAATTATGTCCACCAACTAAATTATATTTTACTTCATTAATAACTTAATATCTTTATCATTAAAACTAGTTCCTTTTTCAAGTAATAGTTTTACTATCTCAACATGTTTGTATTTATATGATATCATTAAAGATGTCCAACCATTTTTATCTTTATCATTAATATTTGCTCCTCTTTCTATCAGCAATTCCACTACCTTCTTGCATCCATATCCTGCTGCTTTCATTAATGCTGTACGACAATTATTATTCTTATTATTAACATTTGCTCCGTTCTCTATTAAAATCTTTACTACCTCTATACGGTCATATCTAGATGAAAGCATCAATGCTGTCCAACCGTAATTGTCTTTATCATTAATATTAGCTCCTTTTTCTATTAGTAACTTTGCTACTTCTATATGCCCATTCTGTGATGCTAGCATCAATGCTGTCCAACCATTTTTATCTTTATCATTAATATTTGCTCCTCTCTCTATCAATATTTTTACAATTTCTAAATGATTGTACCTAGAAGAGAGCATTAGCGATGTCCAATTATCATTATCTTTATCATTAATATTTGCTCCTTTATCTATTAAAACTTCTACTATCTCCTTACATCCATATCCTGCTGCTTTCATTAATGCTGTACGGCCATTATTATTCTTATTATTAACATTAGCTCCTTTTTTTATTAGTAGCTTTACTGTTTCATCATGTTTATATTGAGATGATAATATTAACGCAGTCCAACCATTCTTGTCCTTTTCATCAGCATCAGCTCCTTTTTCGAGTAATAGCTTTACTACTTCTACATGTCCATGTCGAGATGCTAGCATTAACGCTTTATAACCATCGTTATCTTTATCATTAATGTTGGCTCCTTTTTCTATAAGAAATTCTACTATCTTATTATGACCATACCCACATGCTTTCATTAATACTGTACGGCCATTATTATTCTTATCATTAACATTTGCTCCTTTCTCTATTAAAATCTTTACTACATTTATATGGCCCTTCTGCGATGCTGTCATTAATGCTGACCAACCATTTTTATCTTTGTCATAAACATCAACTCCCTTTTCTAATAACAGCTTTACTACCTTCGTATGGCCATAACGAGCTGATAGAATTAATGGTGTATAGCTATCATTATCTTTATCATTAATATTTGCTCCTTTCTCTATTAGAGCTTCTACTATCTTATTATGACCGTATCCTGATGCATGCATAAGTGCTGTACGGCCATTACTATTGTTTTTATCATTAACATTTGCTCCTTTTTCTAATAATAATTTTACTATTTCTAGTTTTTCATACCTAGAAGAGAGCGTTAATGCTGTCCAATTATCATTATCTTTATCATTAACATTAGCCCCTCTTTTTATTAAAAATTCTACTATCCCCTTATAACCACATCCAGCTGCTTTCTTCTATACTGTACGGGCATTATTATTCTTATCATTAACATTTGCTCCTTTTTCGAGTAATAAACTTACTACTTCTGTTTGTTCATGTCTGAATGCTATCATTAATGCTGTCCAACCATTTTTATCTTTGTCATTGATATTAGCACCTTTTTCGAGTAATAGCTTTACTACCTCGATGTGGCCTTTTTGTGATGCTATCATCAGTGCTTTACGGCAATTAGCATCTTTATCATTAATGTTAGCACCTTTTTCGAGTAATAGCTTTACTACCTCTGTATGTCCATTATATGCTGATAGCATTAGGGACGTCCAGCCCATATTCTCTTTATCATTAATATTAGCACCTTTTTCTATAAGCAATCTAACTATTTGCTTACGTCCATATTCTGCTGCCCTCATCAGTGCAGTATAATAATCTTCTTCCTTATCATTAACATTAGCTCCCTTTTCGAGTAATAATTCTATTATTCGCTTATCAATATTCTGAGAGGATGCTAGTATTAAAGCGGTACATCCATTTGTCTGTTTATAGTTAATATTGGCTCCTTTTTTAAGCAATAGCTTTACTACCTCTGTATGTCCATTATATGCTGATAGCATTAATGCTGTCCAACCATTTTTATCCTTGTCGTTAACATTTGACCCTTTTTCTAGTAGTAACTTTACTACCTCTGTGAAGCCATTATACGCTG
The DNA here is from genome assembly GCA_023399505.1 of Fusobacteriota bacterium. Taxonomy (GTDB): domain Bacteria; phylum Fusobacteriota; class Fusobacteriia; order Bac17; family JAEWOZ01; genus JAEWOZ01. The sequence goes on from JAEWOZ010000055.1 coordinate 3,696, forward strand.
ATAACATTAATGCTGTCCAAAAATTATTATCTTTATCGTTAACATTAGCTTTTTTTTCGAGTAATAGCTTTACTATTTCCATATGGCCCTTCCCTGATGATATTATTAATGATGTTGTTCCAATATCATTCTTATAATTAATATCAAAATTATATTCTTCAATTAACATCTTAAATATATCTATTTTATTACCCGCGGATGATATTATTAGACCATTTCTATTTATTTTATCTTTTACCTCTTTAGGACTTATATTATGCTTTTCTATAAACCTTCTTACCTCTTCTCTATTAGATATATAGCATAGCAACAAGAAGTACTTATTATTATCTACTTCTCCTTCTCCTAACTTATACTTATTTTTAATTAAATCTATTATGTCATAATTAAAATCATCTAGAGTTTTATTATATATTCTCACTAATCCATCTCTTGTTAGAAGAACCTCTTTCTCAATAAGTAATTTAACGATTTCTAAATTATTTTTGTCTAAAGCTAAATCTATTATACTTTTATCATTATATACATAATTAATATTAGCTCCCTTATTTATTAATTCTACAGCTTTAGCTGCTTCGCCACTTATTATAGCCAAAGCTAGTTCTTCATTCACATCTTTGTCTTTTAATTCTATCTCCTTAATTATTTTATTGCATGATAATATTAAAACTATTAATAAAATCTTCCTCATTTTTTCTCCTTTTTTTTAAAATTTTTCATGATAACTTCAAATTTTCCTAACTTTAATGTATCTTACAAAATCTATCTTTTTTATCAACATCAAATTCTGATTCTATAAAATTTTCACTATATTTTTGTCTCTATTTTTAATAAAATATTTAAACTATAAATTTAAGTTCTTATATTTACAATTAAAGTTTGATCTTTCGGATATAATTATTTTAGCTATACTTGCGATTCTTTCAATACTGTATTAAAAAAATCCCGAAGATACTATGATTTCTTCCATTATTAAATCTAATTACATCGTAATAATTTTTTAGCAACTTATTCTTTGTTAATAAATAACAATTGTAAAATAAGAAGAAATTTATATAAAGTTACTTTAATTTTATCTTATAATTACATACAATTTCTAGATATTTTGCTTGTTTAAATTAATAACTTAGATAATTTTTCTCTTTTTAGTTAATACCAAAGAATTTTTAAGAAATAGATAAATAAAATGATAGATAAAAATAATAATAAAATAAAGAATTACATATAAAGAGTTAGAAAAATATAGCATTTAAAAATAAAGAGCTTTGCTATCTCTCTATGATATTACTTTAATTATATAAACTTTTCCTTGAAAACAATCAATAACCTATTAGAGAAAAAATTCAAATTATTATTTTGATTAAAAATTTTTGATAATTTTTTCAAATAGCTTTACAGGTAAATTTTGTAAAGAATATAAGAGACCAATATAATAATGAACTTCATTCTTTATCTCCTAAGGAGTACTATCGCTTTTATTTAGACATATAAATAGATTTATATAATCTTCGCCCGTTTTTATTATTATCATATATCCTATATTATTTTTCTCTATAAATATTAGACCTTCTTTTTATTAATTTCACTATTTCTACATAGCCAAGGTCGGTTGCTAGTATTAGTGCTGTATCATTTTCGTTATTCTTGTCATTAATATTAGCACCTTTTTCTATTAATAATTCAACTATTTCTTTATGACCATATACAGATGCTATCATTAATGATGTCCATCCATCAACTTCTTTATCGTTAATATTAGCCCCTTTTTCTATTAATAATTTTATTAGATCTATATTATTTTCAGTAGAAGCAGTCATCAAAGCTGTTACTCCATAATAATTTTTGTAATTAATATCAAAGCTGTAATCTTCAATTAGAATTTTAGATATATCTAGCTTACTGCCGGATGCTGATATCATTAGACCATTTCTTTTTATTTTATCTTTTACTTCTCTTGGTTCTATTTTGTTTTTTTCTATAAAACTTTTTACACATTCTGCATTTGATATATAACATAGTAATAAAAAGTATTTATTACTATCTATAGACCCTTCCTTTAATTCATACTTATCCTTTATTAAATCTATTATCCCATAATCACAATACTCTAATGCTATATCATATATCTTAGCTATATTATTATTTTTAACTTTTACCTTTTTTTCTAACAATGCTTTTATTAAATCTAAATTCTTAGTATCCAAGCATAATTCTAATATTGTCCTATTATTGTATGTGTAATTAACATTAGCTCCATGCTTCATTAGATATAAAGATTTACATTTATCATTATTAATTATGGCTAAAGCTAGCTCTTCATTTACATCTTTGTTTTTAAAATTCATATTTTTTATAACTTTACTGCATGAAAGCAATAAAAATATTAATAAAATTTTTTTCATCATTACTCCTTTTCTATTTTAATAAAATTAATAAATTTATTTCCCATATTTACTCGTTATTTTAATTGAGTAAATATAAAATTAATAAAAATCTTTTAATAAACAAGATTTTTCAAAAACCCTTAATTACTTCTTCAAATAGCTCCGTAGGTAATTTTTTTAGAGAATATAGAAGACTAATATAATTATGTAACTCATCCTTTATCTCTTGACTAATTTCTATGTTTTTATTTAAAGATATAAACAAATTTATATAATCTTGTACCATTTTTTTTATTACCATATAAGCTATTTGTGTAAGTTTATTTTTTTTAGATTTCCCTTTGGAATATTTTAGCCATTTGCCTATAAAAATAAGTAAATTTTTACCCAAACAGTCTTTTTCATAAACATTTACACCTTTTTCTATTAAAATTTTAGCTACTTCTAAATGACCATCTTGGGAAGCTAACATTAGTGATGTCCAACCTTCATTTTCTTTTTCATTAATATTAGCACCTTTTTCGAGTAATAAACTTACTACTTCTAAATGACCATTCTGAGAAGCTAGCATTAATGATGTCCAACCTTTGTTTTCTTTTTCATTAATACTAGCACCTTTTTCTAGTAATAAACTTACTACTTCTAAATGACCATTCTGAGAGGCTAGCATTAATGATGTCCATTGCCCATTCTCTTTTTCGTTAACACTAGCACCTTCTTCTAATAGCAGTTTTGCTACTTTCAAATAACCATTTTTTGATGCCATCATTAGCGATGTACAGCTTTTATTTTCTTTTTGATTAACATTAGCTCCTTTTTCTAGTAATATTTTAACAATTTCTAAATGGCCGCGTTGTGAAGCTAACATTAATGACGTCCAACCTTCATTTTCTTTTTCATTAATATTGGCGCCCTTTTCTATTAGTAGCTTTACTACTTTTAAATGACCGTTCTGCGAAGCTAACATTAATGACGTCCAACCTTCATTTTCTTTTTCATTAACTATTGCACCTTTTTCTATTAATAACTTTGCTATTTCTAAATGACCATTTTTTGATGCCATCATTAATGCTGTCCAGCCTTTATTTTCTTTTTCATTAATATTGACGCCCTTTTCTATTAGTAGCTTTACCAATTCTAAATGGCCGTCTTGCGAGGATAGCATTAATGCTGTCCAGCCTTTAATTTGTTTTTCATTAACTATTGCACCTTTTTCTATTAATAACTTTGCTATTTCTAAATGACCTTCTTGAGATGCTATCATCAAAGAATTATAACCTCGATTATTCGTATCATTAATGTTAACTCTTTTTGTTATAAGAAATTTTAATATTTCTTCATTATTCTTATAAGAAGAGATCATTAATGGTGTTGTCTGATTCTTATTTTTATAATTAATATCAAAATTATATTCTTCAATTAACATCTTAAATATATCTATTTTGTTACCAGCTGATGATGCTATTAAACCATTTATATTAATACTATCTTTTACTTCTTCAGGATTTATATTATTTTTTTCTATAAATTTTTTTACTTTATCAACATCTGACGTATAACACAAGAATAAAAAATATTTATTCTTGTCTATCAATCCCTCTTCTAACTCATATTTGTTTTTGATTAAATCTATAATACTATATCTAAAATCTTCTAAAGCTAGATCGTATATTTTTATCATATTTTCTTTATTTATTTGGACATTTCTTTTAATAAGAACTTCTACTATATATAAATTTCTTTTTTCTAAAGCTATATCTAAAATATTTTTATTTTTAAAAATATGATTAATATTAGCACCTTTATTTATTAATTCTATAGCCTTATTTGTATCATTATTAATTATAGAAAAAACTAATTTTTCATTTAGATCTTTATTTTTAAAATTCATATCCTTGATAATTTTACTACAAGAAATAGACAAAATTATCATTATAATTTTTTTCATATCCTCTCCTAATCTTTGAT
>JAEWOZ010000136.1 GCA_023399505.1 Fusobacteriota bacterium
ATTGTTAATGCTGTATATCCTTTATGTATAGCATACTCTAAAGCTGTATAACCTTTATCATTAATGATGTTAATATCAGCTCCTTTTTCTAGCAATAGTTCAGCTAATTCTATATCACCTTTCTTTAATACTAACATTAATGCTGAATTACCTTGACTACTTATAATATTAATATCAGCTCCTTTTTCTATTAACAAATTTACTACTTCTAAATGTCCGTTCTTAGCTGCCATTAATAAGAGATTTTTTTCATTTAGAGCTTCTTCATTAACATCTAATCCCTTTTCTATTAGCAGCTTCATAATAGATATATTGCCTTTCTCCGATGCTGCTATCAAAGCTCCAACTCCCTGTCTTTTGATATCTGTTACTCTTTCTATTAATCTCATTGTTAATGCTGTATATCCTTTATGTATAGCATACTCTAAAGCTGTATAACCTTTATCATTAATGATGTTAATATCGGCTCCTTTTTCTAGTAATAGTTCAGCTAATTCTATATCACCTTTCTTTAATACTAACATTAATGCTGAATTACCCTTACGATCTGTGGCATTAACTTTCGCCCCTCTTTTTATCAATAATTCAGCTAATTCATCATATTTTCTTCTTAAAGCTAATATTAATGGTAAATCACCACGATAATTTATGGTATTAACATCAGCACCTCTCTCTATTAATAGTTTTAATATTTCGTTATATTCTTCTATAGTTTTTCCTTCAGACTTTGTTGTAGGTTTTTTTGACTTCTTCACTTCAATTGACTTAGATAACTCATCTGAACTTTCTGATCCTTCTGATATGTTTAAATTATTATTAAATTTCTTTGGAGATATATAATATAAGGCTGTATTTCCTTTCTTATCCTTAAAATTAGCACTTGCGCCTTTATTCAGTACCTCTATTATCTTTTCCTTATTACCCTTTTTACAATGTTTAATTAAATCTTCATTTATTCCTTTATTTATACTTCTTATTCCTTTAATATTTTTTATACAGCTTAATGTCATTACCATTAATATTATTTTTATCATTTTGTTCTCCTATATTATCATTTTTGATTCTTTTAAATTTTTTTTAAAGAGATCATAAATTCTTTGTAGATTATTTAGAAAATAATTTTTATCTTTAAAATAAATTTTTTGAGTCCTTTAATCTAAGTTATTATTTTTTGATAATCTTGTCAATAAAATTTTAGTATTTTAAAAAAATAGCTAAACAAGTTAGCTATTTAGTTTACTTGATTAGCTTAGTATAATTACATTGTTACTTTTAAAACATATTAATATTTTTAAAAAAAATATAATTTCTATTTTCATAAATAGAAATTTTTAATGATCTCTTCAAACAATTCTATAGGTAATTTCTGTATAAATACAGCATATTAATGCGCTCATTTACCTCATCTTTTGCCTCTTGTGATGTATCAGAATTTTTGTTTAAGAATATAAATAATTCTATATAATTGTCTACCATCTTTTTTATTATAAGATATGCTATACCTATGTACTTATCTTTTATGAATTTATCTTTGCAGCTTCTTATTTTTTCACTTATATTCATTAACATTGTTTCATCATTCTCATCTTTCTCATAAATATTTAAACCTCTTTTAACTAGCAGCTCAACTATTTCAACGTTTTCATGTTTAAGTGCATAGAACAAACATGTCTTTCCATTAACATTTCTAACATTAAAATCTGCTCCCTTTTCTATTAATAATTTAGCCACATCTCCGTGCTGGTACTCTAAAGCTAATATTAATGAATTATTACCATATTCATTTTTTATGTTGGTATCTGCTCCTGCTTCTATTAACTTCTTTACCACTTCTATACGATTATATTGAGTTGCTATCATCAATGCTGTATACAAATTTCCATTCTTTGCATTAATATCTGCTCCTTGTTCTATTAACTTCTTTACTACTTCTATATGACCATCTTGGGATGCTAACATCAATACTGTATAACCATCTCTATTTTTTACATTAATATCTGCTCCTTTGTTTATAAGTTCTATAGCTTCATTGTAATCACGATTATCTATAGCTATTATTAATTCTTCATTTATATCTTTATTTTTCGAATTCATTGTTCCAATACCTTTAGTACAAGATAATACTAAAAGTATTAATATAAATTTTTTCATTTTTTCTCCTTATGAATTTTATTAAATCTATCATCTTTATGAATAAAATATTAAAGGGTCTGTCAGGAATTCATCCCTTTGTTTATAATTTTTAATTCATTAATGTTTTTAATACAACTTAATGTCATTATTATTAAAATTAATTTTTATCATTTTCCTATCCTTATATCATTTTTAATTTTTTAAAATTTTCTTAAAGAGAAATATAAAATTTTTGTAATTTATTTGGAAAGTAATAAAGTAGATTTATAGCAGGCAGTTTTTAAACTTTTATCTTTGTAATAAATTTTAAAACCTTTTAATTCAGATTATTATTTTTCTATAATTTTGTCAATAAAATTCTAATGTAAAAAAAATAGCTAAATAACTTAGCTATTTAATTTTCTAAGATGAAATTGTTAATTAGTTTTATTGTATTGTTAATTAGTTTTATTGTTTAGTATAATTTTTTATACTACTTTAAATTATTAATATAGTTTTTTATCCTTATTTTAATCCCGAGATATTTAATAAAAGAGCTAAACACCCATCGAAAAAAATTCACTAAAATAATAAATCTTAAAAATATATAATTTAATAAAATACCATTAAAATATCATCAAATAACTTTAAATCAAAAAAGTTCCTAAATATGGAACTTTTCATTTTGTTAATTTCTAAAAGCTAATCTCTCTTTTGAGATTGTAGTATTTTTTAATTTTTCTGGATTTAAATATTCGCCTTTTTCATTTATCACTTCAAAATGCAAGTGAGGTGCGCTGCATAAACCTGTAGCTCCTGTTTCAGCAATTTTAGAACCTCTAACAACTTTATCATCTTTATTAACAAATATTTTGCTTAAATGACCAAATCTAGTAATATAGCCATTAAAGTGTTTTATAATTATAAAATTACCAAATCCTCTTTGATAGCCTGCATAGACTATTCTACCATCTAAAGGTGCATATACTGTAGTACCTTGAGGCGCTCTCAAATCCACACCTTTATGAAATCTTTCAACTTTTAAAACTGGATGTTCTCTCATTCCAAAAGGACTGCTAACACCTCTCCATTTTACTGGCCATAAGAAATTTTTCAAACTTCTATTTATATTACTTTCTTTAACTAAATTAATATTTTTAACGGCCTTAATAATATCAATTTTTGGTAAAGATGTTGCTCTTAATTTTGGGCTAGGGATAAATATTTTTTGTCCTGGTAGAATTTTATAACTAGATAAATCATTAACCATAATTATATTTTCTAGAGGTACTTTATAGATTTTAGCTATCTTGTATAAATTATCATTTCTTTTTACTCTATAAAATATTCCATTTTTTGAATAAATTAAGATTTTTTGTCCCTCTTTTATTAAAGAGTTTTTTTTAAGGGAAGGGTTGTTAAATTTCAATACATCTAAATCTTGATTAAACCTTTTAGACAATTCAGCTAAACTCTCACCTGCTCTAGCTATATAGATTGTCTCTTTTATCTCTTCTTCCTCATGATTTAAACACTCTTCTGGTTTAACAAAAGTTGTAGATGAATTTGATATTTCTGCCAAACCATTATATATATGAAAATTTTGCTCTAAAGATTCGTTAAAATCAATTCCATTTAAATATTTAAATTCCTCTTTATAAAACTCGTTAAAAAGAGTTTTTTGTGATGGAAAATACAAAAATAGAATCAAAAATAATAATAATAAAGTAGAAATTGTGTACTTATAACGTTTACTTATACTTATAACAGTTATCATAAACCACCTTTTTATATAAGAATAACTAATATTATATCAAAAATACAAATTTTGGCAAATTAACTGGTTTTGAACTTCTTAAATAGCTCTTTGTTATCTTTTGTAAGCTTAACAGACTCTATTAATCTCTTAGTAGCTTCTAGATTAGAAAAAGAGTTTAAAAATTTTCTAATGGACCATGCTGAAGCTAATGTCTCTTTATCAAGTAGAAGTTCTTCTTTTCTGGTACCTGATCTTTTAACGTCTATTGCAGGAAATATTCTGAAATCAGCAAGTTCTCTATCTAAATGAATTTCCATATTACCTGTTCCCTTGAATTCTTCATATATTACTTCATCCATCTTGCTTCCTGTATCTACTAAAGCTGTTGCAATTATAGTCAAACTACCACCTTTTTTTATATTTCTAGCTGCACCAAAAAATCTTTTAGGCATATAAAAAGATGAAGGGTCTAGCCCTCCAGATATTAATTTTCCGCTTGAAGGTAATATTATATTATAAGATCGTGCTAATCTTGTTAAACTATCCATAAGTATAACAATATCACGTTTTTCTTCTACAGCTCTTTTAGCTTTTTCTAACACCATTTCAGTTACTTTAATATGATTATGAGGATCTTCGTCAAATGTAGAGGCAAAAACTTTAGCCTCTTTTACATTCGATCTTATATCTGTTACCTCTTCTGGTCTTTCATCAATTAATAAAAGCCATACTTCTATATCTTTATTATTATTTATTATACTATTAGCTAGTTCAATTATTAAAGTAGTTTTCCCTGCTTTCGGAGGTGCTACGATTAATGCCCTTTGTCCTTTTCCTATAGGAGCGATTATATCAATTATTCTGCAAGCATTGCTTACTATTTTATTGTTCTCTAAAACAATCTGTTTATCAGGATAACTTGGTTCAAGCTCATCAAATTTTGCTCTCCCTAATGTCTCTCCTACAGTTTTAAAATTTATTGATATTATTTTTAAAAGTGCATAATTTTTCTCTTCACCTACAGGCTCTCTAAGCTCCCCTATTATTCTGTCACCGATTCTTAAGCCTAGTTTTCTTACTTGAGATGCAGAAACATATATATCACTTTCAACACTACTCTGTCTTAAGAAACCGTAACCATCTGCTAAAATATCTAACTCTCCATAACCTATTACTTTTTTCTCTTTAACTCCATTTTTGACTACTATCTCTTCGACTAAATTTTCTTTTGAAATATTTTCTCTGATCCCTAGTTCTTTTGCTAATTTTTTTAAATTAGTTAAGGACTCTTTTAAAAGCTGATTAATATCCAATTCTGTCTCCTTATATATTATAAAGTTCTATATATGTCTTTACAGCTGCTACTAATTCTCTTGCTGTAAAAGGTTTAGTAATAAATCCACTTGCTCCTGCAGAAAAAGCTCCTTTTTTGCTATTATCTGACACTTTAGCTGAGAGCATTACTATAGGTACAGATGCTACATTAGGAAAAGTTTTTAATTTTTCACATACATGAATCCCATCAACATTAGGCATCATTATATCCAATATAACTAATGAAGGATTATGAGTTTTTAAAGCTTCGAACAGAGAATTTGAATCTAAAAATTTCTTAACTTTAAAATCAGCCGCACAGAGAATTTCCTCAATTATATTTAAAGTAGTTAAGTCGTCATCTAATACAAATACTCGCCTAGCCATTATATTATCTCTCCATATAAAGTCCAAGTCTTCGCACTGTTTACCTTAACTTTAACAAATTTGCCTTTTAAATTGTTATCTCCTTTAAAAAGAACAAATTTATTACTATCAGTTCTTCCAGTAAGTATCTCAATGTTTTTAGCGCTTGGGCCCTCTACTAGAACAACTTCTTCTTTTCCTGTATAGCTTAAGCTTCTCTCTTTACTTACATGCGTTTGCAAATTCATTAACCTTTTTAGTCTATCCATTTTTACTTCGTGAGGAATTTGGTTTTCCATTGAAGCAGCTGGTGTCCAATTTCTTTTGGAATACATATACATATAAGAATTATCAAATTGAGCTTTTTTTACTACATCTAATGTATCTAAAAAATCTTCTTCTGTTTCGCCTGGAAAGCCTACTATTATATCTGTAGTTATTTCAATATTTTTTATCTTCTCTCTAAGCTTTTCTACCCAATATAAAAATCTCTCTTTTGTATAACCTCTATACATAAATTTCAAGATTTTTGAGGAGCCTGATTGTAAAGGAAAATGTATAGCTTTACATATTTTTGGCTCTTCTGCTATTACATTTATAACATCATCTTTAAATTCAGCTGGATGTGGTGAAATAAATCTAATTCTAAAATCACCAGGTAAAGACGCTACCTCTTTAAGCAATTTAGCAAAGCTAGCATCTTCTATATCTTTACCATAAGAATTTACATTTTGGCCTACTAGAACTATCTCTTTATAACCTTTATCTGTATAGCTTTTAACCTCTTCAAGCACTTTTTCAATAGGAACACTTCTAAGTTTTCCTCTTACATAAGGAACTATGCAATATGAACATTTATTACTACAACCATATGTTATTGAAACATAAGCTGTAACTGTTGAAAACTCAACGTCTATTCTTGGAGGAGTTTCATCTAAATCGTTTGTTAAAACAATATGATTTTCCTCTTTATTTTCAATTCTAGTTATAAATTCAGCTAATCTATGAATATTTTGGTTACCAAATACTATATCAACATGATCATTTCTATCTAAAATTTCCTGTTTCTTTTCTTGAGCTAAACAGCCAGCAACTCCTATTATCATATTTTTTCTTTTTTCTTTTAAGCTCTTTAATTGTCCCAGCCTTCCGTAAACTCTTTCTGCAGCTCCTTCTCTTACAGTACAAGTATTTATTATAACCAAATCTGAATTATCAACATCATCACTCATCTCATAACCAATTTTAGATAAAACAGCTCTCATTTTAGCGCTGTCGTTTATATTCATCTGGCAACCATAAGTTATTATTGAAGCTTTTTTTTCCATAATTTCCTCATTAAAACTTTATTTTTCTATTATTTTATTTTATCATAACTAATAAAAAAATCATAATTTTGGTAAAAGGTAAATTTTTGATTTTTTTAATTTTAATAAAAATAAACTCTTAAGTTCTGTTAATCATTTATATGCTCTCTCTACAGTTTCTTTTATGTTAAAAGTATTTATTATAACTAAATCTGAATTATCTATATCTTAAATCATCTTGTGCATAATTTTATATAAAGAGGCTTTAATTTTAGTAATGCATTTTATAATCATTTGTCACCCATAACTTATTATGATAGTAAATTATTTTCTAAAAAAATAAGTCTAAGAGTAATCAGAAAAATAGAGCGGTATTAATTACCACCCTATCAATTCTACAATGCTTTATTTTGTCCTAATTTTTACACTATTTATTAAATATTAAAATTGTAGCGAAAT
>JAEWOZ010000027.1 GCA_023399505.1 Fusobacteriota bacterium
CTTCTGTATTAGATCCTTTATTAATAAATAAAATTATGAATGAATTTGAATTGTCAAAAAATGCTGAAATAACTTTAGAGTTTAATCCAGAAAAAAGTTACTATAAAAATTTAAAAGAGTATAAAAATATAGGGATAAATAGGTTAAGTATAGGATGCCAAACTTTTAATGACGATTTGTTAAAAAGAATAGGAAGAATTCATAGCTCAAACGAAGTTTTAGAAGCTTTTAATTTAGCAAGAAATGAAAATTTTAAAAATATAAATTTGGATTTAATGTTTGCACTACCAGGACAAACATTAGAAAATTTAAAAGAAGATTTAAACATTTTAAAAAAGCTATCCCCTGAGCATATTTCTATATATTCTTTAATATGGAAAGATGGTACAAAATTTGCCCTATTAAAAGAAAAAGGCATATTAAAACAGGCTCCTGAAGAGCTAGAAGCAGAGATGTATGAATATATAATAAATTTTCTTGAAGAAAATGGATATATTCATTACGAAGTTTCATCATTCTGCAAAAAAGGTTTTGAATCTAAACATAATATCTCATATTGGCATAATGAAAATTACTATGGATTTGGTTTAGGAGCTGCTGGCTATCTTGGAAATATAAGATATAGTAACGTAACAAATTTTAAAAAATATTATGAAATGCTAGATAAAAATATATTACCTCGTAAAGAAGAAGAAATTATAACTGAGAAAAAATCTTTAGAATATTTTTTAATTTTAAAATTGAGAATGCTAAAAGAAGGCTTTAATATGAAAGAATTAGAGAAGAAATTTAGTATTGAATCTTTTTATATTAGCAAATTAAAAGAGCTCACTGAAAATAAGCTCCTATTTATAGAAGATAATATTTATAGGCTAACTAAAAAAGGATTATTTCTTTCAAATGAAGTTTTTGCGGAACTTTTAGATATTTAACCGTTAATTAGAGATAGAATTTCTTTTATCCCTTCTTGAATAGAAGAATAGTTGAAACTTATCTTTTTTGTTTTTTCTAAAATTTCTTTTCTAGAGTAGCCTAAAGATTGTAAGCCCATTATTATATCTTCTCTCATATTCATATCTATATCAGAAGCTAAATGTGGCAATTTATCTTTTACTTCTAATATTAACTTTTGAGCTTTTTTAGCTCCTAGACCTGAAACTTTTGTCAAGAGGTCTATATTTTCATTTTTTATTAAATTTACTAATTGATTTATGTCGTATGAAGACAGGATATCCAAAGCTAACTTTGTCCCTATTCCGCTTACACTAATTAGTAATTCAAACAGGTCTCTTTCTTCCTCTTTATAAAAACCATATAATTTAATTGCATCTTCTCTTACATAAGTATGAATGAAGACTTTCTCTTCTTTCATTTCGTGTAAATTTTCACTAGTTTTTTGGGAACATAAAACTCTAAATCCTACTCCGTTTACCTCTACACTTATAAGATTTGAACCTTTTATTTCTACTCTTCCCTTTAGATATTCGTACATTTTTCCTCCATGATTTATAATTATATCTTATTTAAAGAATAATGTAAAAAAATTGCAACCTCTTGACAAATTCTGTCAATATTGACATAAGGATAATTATATGATATCCTAGGACAATCTATGAGAAGAGGTAAAAAATGAAAAATTTTAAATTATTTTTTTTATTAACAAATTTTATATTATTCGCACAAATGTGTAACAAAAATATTAACAATATAGGATTCAAAACTAAAGAGGGTAAGCTAGATGCTACGATTCTTAGTTGCATAATAAGAGAAAAAGTCGAAGACCTAAAAGCTTTGCTGCAGTCTAATAAAGATGTAAATTTAAATGAAATTCAAAAAGACCAAACTTACCTCCATTTTGCTATAAGAACTAATAATAGAGAAATTATAGAATTATTAATCTCTTCAGGAGCTAATCCTGACATTTTTTTAAATAATGGAAATTTATTAATTTGCGCTTTAAGTAATAATAAAATTAATTCTATAGATGCCCTTTTAAGAGCTGGAGCTAAAGTTCCTGAAAATTCAAACTTATTATTGGAAATAATTTTATTAATAGAAAGATTATCAAAAGGTCATTCTAAAGAGAATGATTTTGAGATTATTCTAAAAATCTTCAAAGAACAATTTTTTCTTAAAGAAAATTGGCTAAATAAGACCTTCTCAGAAGAAGAAAAATTCAAACTTATATATTTTATTGCACCTTTTGAAACTATGAATGAAGAACTTATATATTTAATTAAGGAAATGAATATAAATATTAACAGTATTGAACCAAAAGATAAAAAAGGTATAACACTCTATCAAGCAATCTCAAAAGGAGCATTTTCTAATATAAAAATTTTACTAGAAAATGGAGCAGATATAAAAGCTCTTAGCAAGCATAGACCAATAGAACTACTTTTTAGAAGCTTAAGTTCCTCTATGAAAAAGTATATTAAAGAAAAGGAATATGTATTAAAACTTCCTTATTTGTTAAAAGAACTTCTTAATTTGATTAATACTCAAATTGATGTGAGAAATGAACTGGCAAACATAAACCCTTTAAATCTTTGCAAGGATATCTTAAATAGAGAGCAACTATCAATCTTAAAGCTGTATTTAGAATTTAATGCTCATATAAAGAAGGAAGAAATTCTAGATCTTATAATAATGAGCAACTTAGGGGGATCATGCTTTAAATTTTTATTAGAAGAATTTAATGAAAAATTTTACAAAGAAGATATAATACTTGCTTTAGCCAAGGAATCTTTTATGGCTAAAGCCATTTTAAATAAAAATAAAAGTTCTCTTTCGCTAGGAAAAGACTTTAGTGAAATTTTAGAAATGATAAATTATTTTCTTAAAGAAAAAGAGTTCTTAATAAAAGACGAAGAAAAAATGGTTAACGCACTTTCTAAAATTATATTTAACAGTCCTAATGAGGAAACTCTTAAATTACTGGAAGAAAATTTTCATGAATATATAGCAAAAACAAAAGGAACTACATATAGTTTAATACATGCTGCCGCTAAGAACGGAAATGTAGAATTGTTTAATTGGACTTTGAAATTCTTTAGTATAAATGATGAAGATCCAAATAAAGAAACTGTTATTGAGTCAGCTCTCAAAAAGAAAAATGAACCGATAGCTCATCTCTTAATACAATTAGGTGTTTATCTTCCATATAAAACTTCAGTAACTAAGAAATTTGCGCTTCCTCAAATAAGAGGGAAAAAGGATTTGAATAGTACGAACTTGCTTAAAAATTCTGTAGAAAAGTCATCTCAAAACTTAATAAAAGATTTTATCCAAAATCATTATACTTTTGGTGAAGAGACCCTGATTGAAAATGTAAGGAGAGGAAGACTAAATGTAATTAACTTTCTTTTAACTAATAACATATTTAAAAATATTAATTATGTAGATAAGGATACCAAAACGGCACTAGACTATGCTATGGAGATAAAAGGAGGTAACACTGAAGAAATTATAAAAATCCTTAAAAAATATAATAGTTTAACTGCTAAAGATTTAAACGAAAAAGAAAAATTATTTTCGCAACAAATGGAAAAGAAAAATCTAAAAAAATTAGCTGCTCACAAAAAGCAAAAACAAGATCTAGAGAGATTAAAAGCTCCATATGAAGAAGAAACACCTTCAGAATTAAATGAAAATGAAATATTTCATAAAGCTATTAAAGAAAAAAACTTTGACTCTATAGTAAGTTTATTAAAAAAAGAAAACTCAAGAATTTTAAAAATCTTACCTCATGCCGAAATAGCAGAAAATATATTTAAAGGCTTTCCACAAATATTTAAATTTAAAGATAAAAATGGAAATAACTTATTAATAATTTCTATAATAAACAATTATTTCGACACTGTTGTCAAAATTTTAAATTCTAATTCTATAGATATGAATGAAACTGATTTAGAAGGAAATACTCCTCTGATGTTAGCAGCTTTAGAAAATAAGATAGGAATGTTTGAATTTCTAATAAATAAAACTCCTAAAGAACATTTAAATAGATATAATAATAAAGGTCAAAATCTTTTAATAATAAGCGTAGAAAATAGAAGTTCTAAGCTTTTGAATTTAATATCTAGAAAAGAAATTTTTAATTTTGATAATATAGGTGAAGTAGTAATTAATTTAATATTCTCATCTAATGAAAAAGAGAAACCTAGTACACTAAAAACACTTTTGAATATAATGAAAGATAGACAAAAGTATTTCAAAGAAGATGAAATTTTAAAATTAAAAAGGCCTAATTTATCTAAAGAAATTATAGAAGTTTTATCAAAATTTTCAGAAGAATTTAAAATTTTATTAAATAATTTAGAATTAAACACTCAAATTAACAATAATAATTTAAATATCGAAGAAGAAAATATTCAAAATGAAGAAATTGAAAATATAA
>JAEWOZ010000110.1 GCA_023399505.1 Fusobacteriota bacterium
CTTATACTTTTAGCCTCTAAGTTCATAGCTATATCATCACTTAAAGAGAGAACTTGTTTTACTCTTGTACCTTTCGAAACTGTTAATTCATATCTAGTAATAGTAGGTCCTATCTTGTAATCGATAACTTTTGCTTCTATTCCATGCTCATCTAGTACAGCTTCCAATTTGGAAGCATTTTCTTTAACAGCTTTAACAAGCTTTTCTTTAAGTTCAGGATTTTTCTTCTCTTTTTTAAAAATATTATCTAAGTTTTTATACAAATCGCCTGATTCTATTATCTTAACTTTCTCTTCTTCTATTTCCTTTTTAGTCTCTTTTTCTATTCTTTCAAGTTTTTCAACTTTTTTACTTTTAAAGAAAGTTGGAATTTTTTCAACAGCTTTATTTTTTTGAAGAACATTTTTTGGGATAGTGTATGTAGGATATTTATTCGTTTCTGGAACTTCTTCTATTTCTAACTCTTCTACTTCCAATTCTTCTTCTACCTCATGAACTTCTCCAATATCATCTAAATCTTTTTGGCTTGTATATTTAATGTCTTCAATTTTTGGTTCATTGCTTATAATTTCATTTTGTGATTTATCAGAACCTTTAAATTTATTCGAGAAAAATCCTAATAAAATATATAAGAATGACTTAATTAGTTTATTAGCGAAAAAGGTTAGTGAAGCAATAGATAAAGTAGATAAAATTATTAGGGATCCGATTGAACCAAAAAGAATAAAAAATGGCAAAGCTACTAATCCGCCTAAAGCTCCACCTGACGTTCCATTTAAAGAGAGATCTAACATTTTTGCTATTACAAAATCAAATGATTCTGATATTCTATTATGATTTAATATCATTAATGCAAATGTTGAAACAAGAAGGAAAGAATATATTGATAACTTCAATCTATTTATTTTTTGTTTTCTAAAAAAAAGAAAAAAGGTAAAGGAGATCAAGAAAGCTAATGGAAAAATGTATAAAATTAGGGAAGGCCTAAATTGCGCAAAAAATAGAGGAGTATAAGGTAAAAAATCTTTAAACATATCTTTTACAATTAGTAACGAAGAACTGAATAAAAGAAAAAGTAATAATGAAAGTAGTTGATCTCTTCTTATTCTTAAGTCGTTATTACTTTTAAATAATACTATGCTATATATAATAAAAGCAAAAGGCAAAATATAAGATATTAACCCAAACATTAAAAATATGAAATTTTTAACTAAAACTCCTAACAATCCTACAGTAGAATTGCTATTTGACAAAAATATAGCATACAATAAATAAACAGAAATTCCAAAAATGGAAACTGCTAAAACTTCCCTAATAACTCTTATTTTTTTATCTTCTTCCATCAAAAAACTCCTTTTAATATTAGAAATATTCTAACATTTTAGGAGTTTTTTTACAACTTTTTCCACAATTATTTAACAACAAAATTTATTAACTTATTAGGTATATATATTTCTTTTTCTATTTTTCCCTCTAAATATTTTTTTACATTTTCTATATCTTTAGCTTTTTCCAATATTTCTTCATTTTTTAAACCTTTTTTAAACTCTAAAACTGCTCTTAATTTCCCATTAACTTGTACTGGTAAGCTAAGAAAGTCATCTTCCATTAATGTTTCATTATAAGATGGCCATTCTTCTAATGATATTAAAGTCGAAAACCCTAAAATTGACCATAGTTCCTCAGTTATGTGAGGTGCAAAAGGTGAAAGTAGAATTAAAATATTTTTAAAGGCATATCCTAAAATTTTATTATCAGGTTCTCTGTAATCACTAAGAGAATTCAGTAGTTCCATGATAGCAGCAATAGCAACATTAAAACTATCCATGCTTTCCATGTAATTGCTTATTCTTTTTATAGCTATGTTTACATCTTTTAAAACTTTTTTATCATTATTATTTAAATTATTTAGATTAAAAGAATCAAAAGAAACTTTATTTTTATTTTCTATTATTAAATTCCATATTCTATTTAAAAATCTAAAAGAACCAGCTATGCCCTCTTCGCTCCATTCTAAATCTTTCTCTAAAGGTGCCGCGAAAAGAATAAATACTCTAGCAGCATCTGCACCATATTGATCTATTATTTCCTCAGGCGAAACACCATTCTTTTTAGATTTAGACATTTTTTCAACTGTAACTATAAGCTTTTCTTTTTGCTCTGAAGAAAGGGCTTTTAATTCATTCGGTGAGTAATATATTTTCTTATCAGCATCGTAATATGCGGGTCCTAGAACCATTCCTTGAGGCAAGTATCTTTTGAAGGGTTCATTTGAACTTACTAATCCTAAATCTCTTAAAATTTTATGAATAAATCTAGAATAAAGTAAATGCATTACTGCATGCTCTATACCTCCAATATAAACATCTACTTGTGGCCAATTTTTAGCTATTTCTTTCCTAAATATTTCTTTGTTGTTTTTAGGATCAAGATAACGTAGATAGTACCAAGATGAATCCATAAAAGTATCCATCGTATCAGTTTCTCTTTCAGCTTCTATATCTTCTAATTTTACTTTTTTGAAAGTATTAGAATGAGCTAAAGGGTTTCCTTCTCCTTTAAATTCAACATCTTTAGGTAATTCTACGGGAAGATTTTCATCCTTTTCTAACAAGATTTCATCTTTATACAACACAGGAATAGGAGTACCCCAATATCTTTGACGAGATATTAGCCAATCCTTTAATCGATAATTTACTTTTTTTCTTGCTGATCCTAGAGGCTCCAACCTTTTATATATTTTATCTATAGCTTCTTCATAATTTAAACCGTCAAAATCCTCTGAGTTAATAAGAATACCCTTATCTCCGTAAAATTCTAATGAATCTCTATTTTCATTAGTAATTACTTGCTTTATTTTTATTTGATATTTTTTAGAAAATTCATTATCTCTTTCGTCGTGACCAGGAACACCTATAACAGCTCCACTTCCATAATCTAGAACATAATTTGTAATCCATATAGGTATTCTTTCACCATTTAAGGGATTTATTGCATAATGCCAGGTAAAAATTCCCTCTTTCTCATCTTTAGCTTCAAAATATTCTTTAATAAACTTATCTACCTTTTCATTTTTAAGCGCCACTTTTTTAGCAAATGGATGACTTTTAGAGATTGCAATAAATGTTACTCCATATACGGTATCAAGTCTAGTTGTGAATGCTGTTAATGATTCATTTCCAGGAACTTCAAAATCAATTTCTATACCTTCTGATTTTCCAATCCAATTTCTTTGCATAGCAAGAACTCTTTCAGGCCATTTACCTTCAAGCTCTTTATGGTCTTCTAACAGTTGATTAGCGTAATCTGTTATTTTTAAGAACCATTGTTCAAGCTCTTTTTTTATAACCTCTCCCCCACGCCATGATCTTCCGTTTACTACTTGTTCATTTGCTAAAACAGTACCACTGTCAACGTCCCAATTAACGAAACTTTTATTTTTATATGCTAACCCTTTTTCATACATTTTTTTAAAAATCCACTGATTCCACTTGTAGTACTCTTTTTCACATGTAGAAATTTCCCTAGACCAATCATAAGATATACCTATCCTCTTAATTTGTCTCTTCATCTCTTCAATATTACTTTTAGTCCATTTCTCAGGATGCAATCCTCTCTGAATAGCAGCCATTTCTGCAGGCAAACCAAATGAATCCCATCCAATAGGATGTAGAACATTAAAGCCTTTCATTCTTTTATATCGAGCTATTACATCTCCTAAAGTGTAATTTCTCAAATGGCCCATATGCATGCTCCCTGAAGGGTACATAAACATCTCTAAAACGTAGAAATTATTTTTTTCTGATTCTATATCTGTCTTAAATATTTCTTTCTCTTCCCAGTTTCTTTGATGTTTTTTTTCTATTTCATTAAAATTATATTTCATTTAAAGATCCTTTAAAAACAATTTTTAAAAT
The DNA here is from genome assembly GCA_023399505.1 of Fusobacteriota bacterium. Classification (GTDB taxonomy): domain Bacteria; phylum Fusobacteriota; class Fusobacteriia; order Bac17; family JAEWOZ01; genus JAEWOZ01. Next base: position 3,918 of record JAEWOZ010000110.1, read on the forward strand.
TATATCACAAAAATTGCACACTAAAAAATTTTAATGTTTTTTTAAACCCTTTAAAAATCAAGATCATTAAAATTCCAAAAAATTTCCTAATTGACATACTATTGTTCCTATGTTAATATTTTTGATAATACAATAATAAGG
>JAEWOZ010000144.1 GCA_023399505.1 Fusobacteriota bacterium
GAGTACACTGAGCCTGGCATAAGAGGTGATACTACAGGTAGAGCTACTAAACCAGCTACATTAGAAACAGGATATGAGTTACAGGTCCCTCTATTTTGCAATATAGGTGATATGATTAAAGTAGACACAAGAACAGGTGAATATATGGAAAGAGCTTAAATAAGCTCTTTTCTGTATTTTAAAACTAAATATTTATTTATACAAAAACTTTTTATGATAAAATGTACTAACTATTAAAAAAATTAAGGTAGGTTAGACAAGAACAGATGTGTATAATTTTTTTATTATTTTTTAGTCTTATTTCAAGTTTAAATTGTTCAACGGCAATAGTTTTAAAAAGTGCCATAGAAAAAGAAAAAAGCCATCATATTTTAATTAATAAAGATGAGATTATTGGTAAATTAATAGTAGCAGCTAAAACTGAAGAGAAAGTAGTAGCATTAACTTTTGATGATGGCCCTAATTTCAATACAACTAAATTAATAAAGCTTTTAAAAGAAGAAGAGTGTCCTGCAACTTTTTTCTTAATTGGAGGCAGTTTAAAAAATAAAAAAAGAATTCTTTTTCTATATAAAGATCCTCTTTTTGAAATTGGTATGCATGGATTTTACCACGATGACTATAGTAAATATAGCTTTAAGAAGCTAGAGTCTGAAATGGAAAATATGATAAAAGTTTTTTCACAATACGATTTAAAATCTAGATATTTTAGACCACCTTACGGAGCAGTCAATTATAATCTCTCACAAAATCTAAAAAAGAATTCATTAATTGGAGTTATGTGGAGCATAGATTCAGAGGATTGGAAATATAAAACTTCTTCAAAAGATAATTTTGTAAGTAATATTATTGATTCTCTAGAGCCTGGAAGTATAATTCTTTTACATGAAAAGATGGAAATATCTTTCATAAAATCTTTAGTTGATAATATAAGAGCTTTAGATTATAAAATAGTGCCTTTATCAGAGATTATAAATGAAGACAAAATTTATTGTAGAGAAATTGTTAAAGAGGTGAAATTTAGCTACAAAAATAAGGAATAGTTTTTAACAAAACTTTTTATGAAAAATTTAGTATAAGGAAGGTTAAGAATGAGTAAAGAGTTAAAAGAAAAAGATTTTGAAATCTTTGATCTTATAGAAAAAGAAAAAAATAGACAAAAAGAGGGCATAGAGTTAATAGCTTCAGAAAATTTTGTTTCAAAATCTGTTAGAGAAGCTACAGGCTCTATTCTAACTAATAAATATGCTGAAGGTTATCCTTCTAAAAGGTATTATGGAGGATGCGAATTTGTAGATCATATAGAAAATTTAGCAATAGAAAGAGTGAAAAAACTATTCAATGCTAAATTTGCTAATGTACAGCCTCATTCAGGATCCCAGGCTAATATGGCAGCTTTATTTTCCCTACTAAATATAGGTGATAAAATTTTATCTATGAATCTATCTCACGGAGGACATTTAACACATGGCCATAAAATGAGTTTTTCAGGAAAATTATATGAATGTTATTTTTATGGAGTAGATAAAGAGACTGAAACTATTAATTATGAAGAGGTTTTAAAAATAGCTCGAGAGATAAAACCAAAATTAATAATAGCAGGAGCAAGCGCCTATTCTAGAGAGATAGATTTTAAAAGATTTAAAGAAATTGCTAAAGAGATAGGAGCCTATTTAATGGTAGACATGGCCCATATCGCTGGGTTAGTAGCTGCAGGTTTACATCCTAATCCTATTGAATACGCAGATATAGTGACGTCAACTACTCATAAAACTTTAAGAGGTCCAAGAGGCGGATTAATTTTAACTAATAGTGAAGAAATTAGTGAAAAGATAAATAAAAATCTTTTTCCAGGTATTCAAGGTGGACCTTTGATGCATATAATTGCAGCTAAAGCTGTCTGTTTTGGAGAAGCATTGCAAGAAAATTTCAAATTATATCAAAGACAGATAATTGAAAATGCTCAAATTTTATCGCAATCATTAAAAAATAAAGGTTTTAAAATAGTATCAAATGGTACAGATAATCATCTATTTATGATTAATCTTACAAATAAGAAAATTACAGGTAAAGGAGCAGAAGATTCATTATATCAAGCTCATATAACCGTTAATAAGAATGCTATCCCTTTTGATATGGAAACACCTTTTGTGACGAGTGGAATAAGGTTAGGTACTGCAGCTGTCACTACTAGAGGTATGAAAGCTTCAGAAATGATACAGATAGCAGAATTCATTGATGAGTCTTTAAACAATATACAAAACAAAGAACATTTGTTAAGAATAAAGAAAAAAGTAAAAGATTTTACTAAAGATTTTCCTTTGTTTTCAGGAGAATAACAAATAAAAATCTAAAAGTTGAAAAATTTTTTTCAAAATGTTAAAATCTAATAATAAATTTTAAAAGGAGCAAAATTGGAAAGAACATTAATCATCGTAAAACCAGATGGTGTCAAAAGAAAAATAATAGGAAAAATAATAGACAAATTTGAAAACAGAGATCTAAGTGTAATTAAAATAAGAGATCTTAAAATAAGCAGAGAATTAGCAGAAAAACATTATGAAGAGCATAAAGGAAAATCATTTTTTAATGAGTTAGTAGATTTCATAACATCAGGGATGGTGGTTGCAATGGTTATAGAGGGCCACAACGTAGTAGCATTATCAAGAAAATTGATTGGTGCTACAAATCCAGTTAATGCTGAGCCAGGAACAATAAGAGGAGACTTCGCTAATGATATATCTTCGAATCTTATACATGCTTCTGATTCAAAGGAAAGTGCAGAAAGGGAAATTAAACTATTTTTTAGTTAATTAATAAATATATGACGATACAAGTAATTGTTTTTATATCTTTAATAGTTATTTCAGCGTTTTTATCAGCGTCTGAAACAGCTTTACTTTCATTTACAAACATTGATTTAAAAAATATAGGTGAGAAAAGCCCTAGAATTTATAAAGCTCTTAGATATTGGTTAAAAAATCCTAACTATATACTATCAGCAATATTAATCTTAAATAATATGTCTAACATATTAATTTCTTCCATTTCTACATATGTAGTGCAGCAAAATACTAATGGTGGATATAACGTTATAGCCATTACTACAATACTAGTCTCATTTATCGTTATAGTATTTGGAGAGATAACACCTAAACTTATAGCTAAGAACTATTCAGGTGTTTTATCTAAAATTTCTATTATACCTATAACTTTTATCTCAAAAGTTTTTTATCCATTAGTGTATGTTTTAACTTTTATGTCAAAAATCATAAGCTGGATTTTTGGATTTAGAATAAAAGAAAAAAATATGATGATAACAGAAAAAGATATCCTTTCTTTAATTTCTGTAGGTGAAGAAGAGGGTGTAATACAAGGCGAGAAGAAAGATATGATAGATGGTATCTTCAATTTTGCTAGCAAGCAAGTAGGAGATATAGTAATACCAAGGCCTAATGTCTTTATGCTAGAAGCTGACATTCCTTTGACAGAAGCAATACCTGAGATAGTTGAAAGAGGTTACTCAAGAATCCCAATTTACGAAGAAAATGTAGATGATATAATAGGTGCTCTTTACTCTAAAGATTTAGTGAGTATTCTCATAAAAGGTGAGTACTCGAACTTTAAAGTTAAAGATCTTATGAGAGAGATTCACTACGTTCCCGATACTAAAAATTCTTTAGATCTTTTAAAAGAATTAAGAGAAAGAAAGATACATATGGCTGTTGTTTTAGATGAATACGGTGGCACAGTAGGTATTGTAACTATTGAAGATATGTTAGAAGAAATTGTCGGAGATATAGAAGATGAATTTGATAAAGAGACAATTGACATTAAAAAGATGGATGAAGATAGGTTTGTAATTAAAGCATCTATAGATTTAGAAGATTTAAATGAAAAATTAAACTTAGAAATTCCTCTAAGCGAAGATTACGACAGCTTAGGTGGCTTCATAATTTACTTAATGGGAAAAGTACCTCAAAAAGGTGAATCCATTAAGTGGCAAAATCTCAAATTTACAGTTGCTGAAGTAGATAAGCATACAATAAGAGATGTGCTTTTGAGAAAAGAGGATTTTGAGAATGTGGATGAAGTTTAAAAGGTACTTTTTTTCAGGCTTGTTAGCTATATTACCTATCTCTCTTACTTTATTAATAATTGTGAAAATATTTCGTTATTTGATTAATTTTGTAAGTTATTATTTACCTTTTAATAAAATAATACAAGGTCTAATTGATACTAATTCAACTAATGAGTTGTTGTTAAGTTTTTCAAATATAATAAGCTATCTTCTTTCTATAGCCATAACTTTAGGATTGATTTTATTTATTGGATTTATTACTTTTCATTATGTAGATAAAGAAAAAGTTAAATGGCTTGAGAGCTTATTCTTAAAGATACCTTTTTCAAAGACAATTTACTCTACAGTAAAACAAATAAGTCAAATAATTCTATCAGATGAATTTAGTGCTTTTAGAAAAGTAATACTTTTAGAATATCCTAAAGAAGGAATTTATAGTTTAGGGTTCTTAACAAATCCTAAAGTTATATTAAGAGGAAAAGAAGAGGAAAACTACATATCTGTGTTTATTCCTACAGCACCTAATCCAACTACTGGCATGTTTATGTTTGTTGAAAAAGAAAAGGTAATAAATTTGGAGATGAAAGTAGAAGAGGCTATCAAAATAATAATTTCAGGTGGAGCAATAAGTCCCGAAGAATTAAAAAAAGGAGATTCATAAAAGAGTCTCTTTTTTAATGCTCTTCTAAATTGAATTTCCCTATTCTTTATGATATAATTTACCTTAAATTATGAAAGGGGACTCTTCTCGTGAACGAAAATATAATTAAAAAATTAGAGGAAATTACAAAGAAGCATGAAAATATAGCTGAAAAGCTTTCTTCTCCTGAAGTGATAGCAGATTATAAGAAGGTAGCAGAGTACAATAAAGTTTATAGCGACCTATCCGAAATAGTAGGCTGTTATTCAGATTATAAGAAGATGAAAATAGACTTTGATGTTCTTTCCTTAGATATAGATAATGAGACAGATGAAGGAATGAAAGATTTAATCATAGAAGAGCTTAAAATGCTTGAAGAAAAGATGAGTTCCAAAGAAAAAAAGCTTTATTACCTAATACTCCCGAAAGATCAGAATGATGAAAAGGATGTAGTAATGGAAATAAGAGCAGGTGCTGGTGGAGAAGAAGCAGCCATCTTTGCAGCTGATATATTTAGAATGTATAGTAGATTCGCTGATAAAAATAACTGGAAGAGTGAAATTGTAAATTTCAGTGAAGCAAATGCAGGTGGCTTAAAAGAGGTAATCTTTTTAGTAAAAGGTAGAGGAGCATATAGCAAGCTAAAGTTTGAGAGTGGTGTTCATAGGGTTCAAAGAGTTCCTAAAACAGAAGCTTCTGGAAGAATACATACTTCAACTGCTACTGTGGCTGTTTTACCTGATGTTGAAGATGTAGAAGTTTCAATAGAACCTCATACTTTAAAAATAGAAACTTTTAGATCAGGAGGTGCTGGAGGTCAGCATGTTAATACCACTGATTCTGCAGTAAGACTTACTCATATACCTACTGGTATTACAGTTAGTTGCCAAGACGAACGCTCCCAATTAAAAAATAGAGAAAAAGCTATGAAAATTCTAAGAGCTAAAGTTTATGATTATGAGCAACAAAAACAAAGAGCAGAAATGGACAAAAATAGAAAATTACAAATCGGTAGCGGTGAAAGAAGCGAAAAAATAAGAACTTATAATTTTCCGCAAGGTAGAGTAACCGATCATAGAATTAATTTTACTATTCATAATCTTTCGGAATTTCTTGAGGGCAGTATGGAAGATTTAATAAAAAATCTTTTGGAAACTGACCAAGCAGAAAAGCTCAGCAGAGAATTAGAATGAAAACAGTCGAGTTACTTCAAGAGGTAAAAGATTGGCTAAAAGAAGAAGGAATAGCAGATTATAAGATAGAAGCTGAAATTATTCTTTCTCATGTACTTAATAAAGATAGATTAGCCTTACATCTAGATTTTAATCAAAATGTTTCACCAGAAGAGATGGTTGATGTTTTTGAAATAGTAAATAGAAGAATTGAAGATAGGGAGCCTATTCAGTATATTTTTAATATGACTAAATTTTATGGGCATCCTTTCAAAGTAACACCAAGTGTACTAATACCTCGCAAAGAGACTGAGCTGTTAGTAGAAATAACTTTAGAAATTTCTAAAGAATTCAAAGCTCCTAAAATATTAGATATAGGTACTGGTTCGGGAGCAATAGCAGTTTCTTTAGCTAAGGAGTTAAAAAATTCTTTAATTACTGCTTCAGATATTTCAAGAGAGGCGTTAAAAGTAGCTGAATATAATGCTAACGTAAATAAAGTAAAAGTTAGCTTTATAGAAAGCGATCTATTTTCTAACATAAATGAAAAGTTTGATATAATAGCTTCAAACCCTCCTTATATTTCAGAAGATGAGTTTGAATATTTAGAACCTGAAATAAAGGATCATGAACCTAAAATAGCACTTATAGCTTCAAGAAATGGTCTCTATTTTTATGAAAAAATTGCCAAAGAGGCATCAAATTTTCTAAATATTAATTCTTATTTAATATTTGAAACAGGTTATAGCAACTTCATGGAAGTAAAAAATATTCTAGAAAAAGAAAATTATATAATTTTAAAGATAATTAAAGACTATAGTATGCAAAATAGAGTAATAGTTGCCAAGAAAAAATAGTAAAAAATTATAAGTTTATAAGAAAGGAAATGAGTTAATGGCTACAAAAAAGAAAAAGAGTATTAGTTTTGAAGAAGGACTAAAAAAAATTGATGACATAATAGAATTGTTAGAAAAAAAAGGGGTGGGCTTAGAAGAATCAATTAGCCATTATGAAGAAGCAATGAGAACTATAAGCGAATGCAATACTATTTTGGATAGTATTGAGGGCAAATTGAAAAAAATAATTTTTAAAAATAACACTATAGTAGAGGAAGAAATTCATGTTGAAGAAAACTAACTTTTTTATTTTTATCCTTCTATTTATAAGCAAGGATCTATTTGCAAATTATAAATTAAGAGAAACAGAAAATTTTAAAATATTTGTT
>JAEWOZ010000133.1 GCA_023399505.1 Fusobacteriota bacterium
ATTATAACCTTTGGAACGGAGAAGTTTTTCAGACCACTGACCACTTTCACCATAACCATAAACCATAACTTTTGACATCAATCCTCCAAATTATTACAATAACAATAAAAACATTGAAAATATAAAAGAAAATAATGAAATAATAAAGCTTCTCAACACTATCTTATTTTCATGAATACCATTCAGTTCATAATGATGATGAACAGGTGTTAGTTTAAATAATTTTTTTCCTGTTAACAGCTTGTAACTTCTTTGTAAAATAACAGAAAAAGTCTCAATGAAAAAAACTATTCCTACTAAAGGTAGAGCTAACTCTTGTCTAATTAATACAAACAAAATTCCTAAAATTCCTCCATAGGATAAAGAACCTATATCGCCCATAAAAATCTGGGCAGGGTAACCATTATACCAAATAAAACCCAAAGTTGCGCCTATGATAGAAGAGCTAAAAATAGCAATCTCTATCCAATCTTGATTGTAAGAATTATTCTTAGTTAAAACATATACAAAAATAAAAACGAAGTTTGTAAGCAAACTTAAAGATGCAAGTCCATCTAATCCATCTGTTAAATTAACAGCATTTGATGTACCACTTACAACAAAAAATATGAATATAAAGAATAAAAAAGCACCCAAATAAATATAATTTTGATTTATAAAAGGGAAATTTAAGTTAAAAGGCATAATTACTTTATAACTTCCTTTATAAATGAAAGTAAAAAATAATATTAAACAAATTATTGATTGACCTAGCATTTTAAAAAGAGCTTTTAAACCACTTTTTTTCCCTTTTATTTTTATATAATCATCCATTGCTCCAATAACCGCAAAAAGTATATAAAATAAAGGTAAAACGAAAGATAATTTAGTTTTAAGTGTAGAAAAAAATAAGTAAGAAAATATGACAGAAAATACAATAACTAAGCCTCCCATTGGAGGAATACGCTTTTTTAATGAATAATCTATCTTCAAATCTCTTACATCTTCACCTATTTTATAAAAATTCATTATTTTAATGAATCTAGGCATTAAGAACATCACTAAACAAAAAGAAAAGCTAAATGCTAATAAATAATTCAAAATTATAGGAGCATCAAAAGAAAATGTTTTAAATATTAAATTAATCATACTTTCCTCTTATTTTAAATATTTTTAATTTTACCATTTTATTAAATTAACTACAAGATATCTAAATAATCTAAAATAAATACTTTTGCATTTCTTGCTATAAAAAATAAAACTATAATAATTAAAATAATATCTTTATACTTTAGTAATTTCTTAATGTTATTTTAAGGTATAAATTTAGGTAATAATTAAATAAAAAGAAACGTTATTTCAGGTTTCTTTTTTAGTTGATATTATATTGCCTTAATAATTTCTATAAATATCTCTTCAGGTAACTCTTGTAAAAAATATAATATATTAATAAAATTATTTGCTTCATCTTTTGCTTCTTGCGGTGTATTAGCATTTTTATTCAAGGCTATGAGTAAATGTGTATAATCTTCTGACATTTTCCTTATTATTATGTATGCGAGTTGTTTATAAATATCTTCTTTAGCTTTATTCTCAATTAGGTTTTTATTTTTCATTTTTTCACTTAAATAAATCAAAGCAGTTTTCTGTTTTACATCTTTAAAACTAATATCAGCTCCTACTTCTAACAACAATTTTACCATCTCTACATCACCTTCTTCTACAGCGAACATCAATGCCGTTTTGCCCATATCATAGATGAGGTTATTAGGATTTGCTCCTCTTTTTAATAATAGCTTTACTAATTCAGCATCCCATGTAAAACTTACTCCCGCCTTTACTAAAAGTTCTAATAGTTTAATATTTTCATTACAAATAGCATTCTTTAAAATCTTGTTTCCAATCTTATCATTAAAATTCGCACCGCTTTTTAATAACAACTTTACCATTTCTATATTATCATTACTTGAGGCTATAGTTAAAGCTGTTTCATTTTCAACATTGCTATCATCAATATTTGCTTCACTTTCTAATAACAATTTCACTAATTCCTCATTATCGTTTCTAGAAGCTATAATTAAAGCTGTTTCGCCATCATTGCTCTTATCATTGACATTTGATCCATTGGCTAATAGTAATTTTACCACTCCTATATGACTTTTTTGTGAAGCTATCATTAATGATGAACAACCTCTATTATCTTTATTATTAATATCAGCTCCTTTTTCTAATAGTATTTTTATTACTTCTAAATTACGGTATTTTGAAGCTATAAGCAAAGCTGTTCCGCCTTTACTATTTTTAGCGTTAACATCTGCTCCCTTTTCTAACAATAACTTTATTATATCTATATTGCCTTCCTCTGAACTTATCATTAGTGCTTTATATTCGTTATTATCCTTATTATCAATGTTAAATCCTTTTTCCAATATAAATTCTATTAATTCTTTGTTTTCAGATTTACAAGCATTAAAAAATGAAAAGGATCCATAGCTACCTTTATGGTTAACATTAAGGTCGTATTTCTCAACTAGCATTTTATATGTCTCTACTCTGTTCCCTAGAGAGGCTATAATCAAAGCATCCCTACCTCCTTTATCTTTAACATCCTTTGGAGATATTTTGGTTTTCTTTATAAAATTTTTTATCTCTTTTAATTCAGCTGTATAGCACAAAAATAGAAAATACTTTTCGCTCCTTACCATATCTTCTTCTAATTTATATTTTTCTTTGAGCAAATTTATTATATTATATTTAAAATCTTCTAAAGCTAAATCATATATTTTTTTTATATGGTCTTCAATGTTTTGCTCTACAATTGCTTTAATTATTTTCAAATCTTCTTTTTCTATCACTAATTTTAATATAGTTTTTCCATTTGAAATATAATTAATATCAGCTCCTTTTTTTATTAATTTTAAAGCCTTCTTTACATTATTTTCCTTTATAGCTATAATTAAATTTTCATTTATATCTTTATTTATAAACTCTAAATTTCTAATTTTCTTAAAACAACTTAGTATTATTAATAAAATAATTATCTTTAATATTTTCATATCTGCTCTCTTTAATTTCTTTAATTTTGAATTTTTATCTTTAAGCTAGGATTACATTGCTTTAATAATTTCTATAAATATTTCCCTAGGAAGATTTAGTAATGAATTTAGTAAATTAATTTTTTCTTTTACCTCTTCTTCAATATTGTTATCATATTTTTTGTTTAAAGATATAAATAGCTTTAAATATTTATATTTCATTGTTTTGATTATTATATAAGCTATTTTTATATAATTTGTTTTATTATTTATACTTTCCTTATCATTTTTTACTTTGCTGGCTAAATATCTCAATATCCTCTTTCCTCTATCATCTCCACAACTAATATCGCTTTCTTTCTCAATTAATATCCTCGCTATTTCAATATAATTCTTTTCTAAGGCTTTAATTAATGCTGTCAAACCTCTTCTATCTTTAAAATTAATATCAGCATCTTCTTCTAATAATAATTTTACTATTTCAATATGACCTTTTTCTGATGCATACATTAATGCTGTGCATCCTGAAATGCTTTTTTCATTAACAGCTATTTCTTTATTCTCTAGTAGTAGCTTTACTACCTCTAAGTGACCTTCTTCTGAAGATAGCATTAACGCTGTTTTTTTATTGTTATCAATATTATTAATATTAGCTCCCAAACTTATTAATAATTTTACTATTTCTATGTAACCTTTTTCTGAAGCACTTATTAAGGCTATTCCTTTATCATCAATACTAATGTTTGCATTTAGCAATAACTTTACTATCTCTATATGTCCTTTTGAAGAAGCTAAAATTAATGCTCCCTCCTTTTCTTCTTCATAATTAATATCAGTCATTTTATCTAGCAATAGCTTTACTATCTCTATATAACCCCTTGATGAAGCTATCATTAATGATGTCCACTTTCCCTCTTTCCAATTAACATTGGCTCCTGCTTTTATTAATAATTTTACTATCTCTACATATCCTTCACCTGAAGCTAATATTAATGGTGTTTCATTATCGTAGTTATTTGCATTAACATCAGCTCCTGCTTCTATTAATAACTTTACTATCTCTATACAACCATTTTTTGAAGCATTAATTAGAGCTGTTTCATTTCTCAAGCTCTTATAGTTAACGTCAGCTCCTGCTTCTATTAACAACTTTATTATCTCTAAATTGCTATTTCTTGAAGCTTTAATTAAAGGTGTTTGACTATAGATATTAATATAATTGACATCTGCTCCTTCTTTTATCAATTTAGCAACAGCCTCTTTATTATTATCTTCAGCTGCTTCAATTAAATCTTCATTTATATCCTTATTAATTAATTTTAAATTATCTATTTTCTTAAGACAATTTAATGTCATTAATAAGATAATTATTCTTAATATCTTCATAATTATTCTCCTTATTTTGTAAATAACTTAAAATAATATTAGCATATTAATAATTTTTAAGAAACTTTTGATATTTATCTTAAGTAGCTCAAATTTATATATTATTAAATATATTTAAAAAAATTTGAAATTTGTTCTTGACTGTTAGAAAAAAAAGATATAATATATTTAATATCTTTAGCACTCTACGTAATAGATTGCTAATAAAAGGAGGAAAAATGAACATAATACCGAGAGAGAACAGAATTGTTGTCAAACAACTGAAAATAGAAAATAAAACTAAATCTGGTATTTTAATTCCTGATACTGCTTCTAAAGAGAGACCTATGATTGCAGAGGTTTTAGAAGTAGGAAGCGGAGAAAAAGTAAAAGACCTAAAAAAAGGTGACAAGATTGTATATGCAAAATATGCAGGAGTAGAGATAAAACATGAAAATGAAGAATATCTCATACTTAATAACGATGATATATTAGGAATAATTAAAAATTAGGAGGTTTAAATGGCTAAAAAGATTTTGTTTCATGAAGAAGCAAGAAAAAAAATTGAAGAAGGTGTTAATACTTTAGCAGATGCTGTTAGAATAACATTAGGGCCTAAAGGTAGAAATGTTGTATTTGCTAAAAGTTATGGCAGCCCTACTATAACAAATGATGGTGTAACTATAGCAAAAGAAATAGAGCTTAAGGATCCATTTCAAAATTTAGGAGCTCAACTTGTTAAAGAGGTAGCTATAAAAACTAATGATGTAGCTGGTGATGGTACAACTACTGCTACTGTTTTAGCACAGGCAATGGTTAAAGAAGGGTTAAAATTAGTTACAAGTGGCGTTAACCCAGTATTTATAAGAAAAGGTATGGAAAAAGCTGTACTTAAATTAACAGAAATATTAAAAAGCAAAGCTAAAAAGATTGCAACTAATGAAGAGATAGAACAAATAGCATCTATTTCCGCAGGTAATGATGAAATAGGAAAATTAATTGCTGATGCTATGAATAAAGTAGGAGAAGATGGAATTATAACAGTTGAAGAGGCTAAATCTTTAGAGACTACTCTTCAATTAGAAAAAGGTATGCAATTTGATAAAGGATATGTATCTGCTTATATGGCAACTAATTCTGAAAAGATGGAATCACAACTTGAAGATGCATACATATTAATAACTGATAAAAAGATATCTAGTATGAAAGAGTTGCTTCCTATTCTAGAAGCTGTGTTACAAG
>JAEWOZ010000042.1 GCA_023399505.1 Fusobacteriota bacterium
GTTATAAAACTCTCTATTCTGATTACAATTAAATAAAAAAATTAGTACAAATTTAAATAAATTTCTCATTAAAAGCTCCTAGTAAAAGATTTTATAAATGATATCACAATAAATTCTTGAGTGTCAATTATTTTGAATTACTTCATAAATATGATAGAATGAATTATCAAAATTTCAGGAGTTATTATGCAACAACTTAGAATAAAACTAAATCTATTTCTAATTTCTTTTTCTTACTTGCTATCTTATACATTTAGCATAGCATTTTTATATTACTTATTATTTTATAACAGTGATAAGACTAATAGTGATCCACTATCTTGGACAATAATAAGAGCATCTTTCCTTTTACCAGGGGCCTTATCTAATATATTTGTAGGAGTATTAGTAGATAAATATAATAAAAAGAAATTTATGTATCTATCTGAGCTTTTAAGCGGAATTCTTGTACTAAGTTTTATGCTTTTATTCAATTTAGGCTTTGATAAAACTTTACACTTAGCATTATATGGAATAGCTTTAAATATAGTTTTCTCTTTTTATGAAATTGCACTTGACGCCTCGATGGTTAACATTTCTAACGAAAAATTAGGTGAAAAGTTAATTTCATTAATATGGTTTATGAGAGCACTCTCATTTGTTCTTGGACCTATAATAGCAGAAAAAATATATGAAGCTTACAGTCCTACTTCTATATTTCTAATAAATGGACTTACCTTCTTAATTTCTTCAATTTCAGTTATACTAACCAAATTTAGTAATATGCAAATAAAAGAAAACACTAAAATAAAAAATTTTAAAAACGATCTTTTAGAATTAAAAACATACATATCTAAAAATCCGATAATTAAATTTTTAGTTACTTTAAACGTTTCCATTGCGTTATTTTACATGCCTATCTACGACGCTCTTATACCTAATATGGCTTATGCCTTGAACTTAAGTAAAAGTGGTATCGCTTATATTGAATCTGCTAGCTGGGTTGGGACAGCTTTAACATCTATATTGATACTATTTATAGGAAAGATAAAATTTTTTCTCAAAAATCTTTTTAACTCTCTTAGGTTGCAAATGATTTTTTTATCCCTTTGGCTCTTCCCATTGATGTTCAAAAATTTAAGTATTAAGAATATGGTAATTGTTTATGTATTTCTAGCCGTTTTAGATGGAGCTATAAATGCTACTCAAACTTTAGGTGCATTGAATTACTTTCAAATAAAAGTTCCTGAAGAGATAAGAGGGAAAATGTTAGGACTTGTTAAAACTGTAATGAGAATTTCATCTCCTATAGGCACAGTGTTTTACGGTATAGCTTTAAAATATTATTCTTGGAATATAGTTTTAGGTTTTTCAGTTTTAGTAATATTTTTAATAGGTACTTATTTAGGGAATAAAAAAACATTTAAAACTTTTTCAAAAGAATTGTAAAAAAAGACTCTTTTTATTTAAGAGTCTTTTTAATCTGTTATAAAGTTCAAACCATTTTCATATTTTTCAAAATTTTCTATAGGAACATGCTCTCTCCTAATTAGAAATTTTTTACCATCTTTGTTTAATAGGCCAGTTTTACTATCTAAATTTCTATATTTTAAAGAACAGTTTTGTATTAATCTTTCTTCAAATTCGAATTTACCTGGCTCATATCCTAATTCTAATAAATTTTCAATATAGTTCTTCCAGATTGGAGCAGCTATCTTACCTCCAAATGCACCTTCTCCTATTGGCCTATTATCATCATATCCTAAATAAACAGCTGTTACTAAATCAGGTGTAAAAGCGCAAAACCAAGCATCTCTAAAATTACTTGAAGTTCCTGATTTGCCACCTTTTTCTACATTCTTTATTTTTCCTAATCTCATTTCACTACTCTTTCTGAGACTATTTTTTAATGTATGTAAAACTAATGCGATAGCCTTTTCATCGCACATTCTAAAAGGCAAAGATTTATTTGAAAATATAACATTCTCATATTTATCTTCTATAGTTTCTATAAAATTAGGCTTAACCTTATAACCACCGTTTACGATAGTACAATATGAATTAGCTATTTCTAGCGCGTTAGTAGAAAAAGTTCCTAATGCTATAGTCAGATTATAAGGAATATCTGATTCTATACCTAGGTCATGAGATAATTTAATCACTTTGCTTATTCCAACGTTTTTCAGTAGTTTGATGCAAGTTGTATTTCTTGAAAAATAAAGGCTTTCCATTAAAGTTATGTTGCCCATAAACGCTAGGTCATAATTTTTAGGTTGCCACTCTCCAAATTTTAAAGGCGAATCCTCTACTATTGTATTTAGAGAATAACCATCTAAAATAGCCCCTAAAAATACCAAAGGTTTAAAAGCAGAACCTGGTTGTCGTTGAGACCTTGTAGCTCTGTTATAATATCCACTTAAAAATTTTCTTCCTGCTATAATAGCTTTTACATCTCCTGTAAATGGATCCAAGCTAACCAAGGCGCCTTCTAATTCAGGGTTTTTGCTCAAAAATTCATTTGAATCAAAGGCTTTTTGTGCTTGTTCTTGGCAATCCATATCTAGAGTGGTAAATATTTTTAGACCACCTTCTTTTAGTTGTTTATGAGTAAATATAGAAGATATCTTATTAACAACTATATCTGTAAAAGAGGGAAGCTTATTTATATAATAAAATTTTTTTAACTCTATATTTTTATCTATATTCTCTTTATATTCATTTTCATTAATAAATGAATATTTAAACATTTGTGTTAATACATATCTTCTTCTTGAATTTAATCTTGAGGAATCAGCATTTGGTATTTTAGGTATAGAAGCTAAAAAAGCCATCTCGCTTAATGTAAGTTTTTTGAGTGATTTCTTGAAAAAAGCTTTAGCAGCTGTTTTCACACCGTATATACCTCTCCCAAAGTATAT
>JAEWOZ010000051.1 GCA_023399505.1 Fusobacteriota bacterium
AGTTAGGAGTAAATATAAAAGTAACTTCAGGACCTGTATTAGAAAAAGTAGGAGATATTGCGTCTATTTTGATGTCCTTACAGGAAAATGATATTCTTTTTATTGATGAAATACATAGAATAAATAGATCAGTAGAAGAACTTCTTTACCCTGCAATGGAGGAGAGAAAAATTGATTTAATTATAGGTAAGGGTCCTACAGCTAAATCTGTTAGATTTTCTTTAAAGAAATTTACAATGGTAGCAGCTACTACAAAAGCAAGTTTATTATCAGCTCCTTTAAGAGACAGATTTGGAATCATACATCGTCTAGAATATTACACACTAGAAGAGTTATGCAAAATAATAAGGAAAAATGCTAACATTCTTATGTTAAATTTAAATGAAGAATCAGCAAGTGAAATAGCTATAAGAAGCAGAGGGACACCTCGTATAGCAAATAGATTGTTGAAAAGATTAAGAGATTATGTTCAAGTTAAAAAGGTAAAAATAGTGAATTTAGAAATAACTAAAGATGCATTAAATATTCTTGAAGTTGATTCATTTGGTTTAAATGAACTAGACAGAGCTATTCTTGAGGTTATAATAGATAAATATAGTGGAGGTCCTGTAGGATTAACATCAATATCTATGGCAATAGGTGAGGATAGTAGAACTATAGAAGAAGTTCATGAACCTTATCTAGTTCAAATAGGATTCATAAATAGGACTAAAAAAGGTAGAATGGCAACTGAACTAGCTTATAAACATCTGAAAAGAGCTTAACTTGAGACTATCAACTTTTATAGTATCTAGTAAAGATATTTATGAAGATAAAATAATTTTGAATGAAGATATAAACCACTTAAAAAATGTTTTAAGATTGAAAACAGGTAATAAGGTTAGAGTAGTAGACGGTCAAAAAGAATATTTATGTATAATAGAAAATTTAGAAAAAAGCCAAGCTATTTTAAATATATTAGAGACTAAAAATGAAGAAGAGCCAAAAGGCAAAGTAACAGCCGCTATATCGTTAATAAAAAGTCAAAATTTTTCTACTATTGTTAAAGAACTTACAGAACTAGGTATTTCAAATTTAATCCCTTTATATACTAACAGAACAGTTATACAAGATTTTAATATTGAAAAGTGGAATAAAATTTCCAAAGAAGCATTAAAACAATGTGGTGGAATAAATTTTATGAATATTTTTAATCCTCAAAAGCTTAATGAGTTGGATTTAAGTTCTTATGATTTAAAAGTATTAGCATATGAAAAAGAAAAAGATTATAAGATTTTAAATTTATTAAAAGAACATCAATTTAATAATCCTATATTTATAATAGGGCCTGAAGGCGGTTTTGATGAAGAAGAAGTTATTTTTTTAAAACAAAAGAACTTTTTATCTGTAAGTTTAGGGAAAAGAATTTTAAGAGCGGAAACAGCTTCAATTCTATTAGGAGGTATTTTAGTTAATGGATTATAAAAAGAAAGCAGCTTTTTATACATTAGGCTGTAGAGTAAATCAGTATGAAACTGAGAGCTTAAAAACACAATTTACTAAGAGAGATTATGAAGTTGTTGAATTTAATGAAAAAGCTGATGTTTATGTTGTAAATACTTGTACAGTTACAAATATAGCTGATAGAAAAAATAGAAATATTTTAAGAAGAGCAAAAAAAATAAACAGTGATGCTATAGTTGTTGCAACAGGATGCTATGCTCAAACTAATCCTAAAGATCTTGAAAAAATGTCTGAAGTTGATTTTGTGGTTGGCCAAAGTGATAAAAACAATATTTCTGAACTTGTTAATAATTTTGAAGAATATAAAAATTTAAAAAAAGTTTTTGTAGGGAATGCATTCAAGTATGAAAAATATGATGAAATGGATTTTGCAAGCTTAAGAGAAAATGCAAAAGCTTATGTAAAAATTCAAGATGGATGTGATAGGTTTTGTGCCTTTTGTAAAATACCTTTTGCAAGAGGAAGAAAAAGAAGCAGAGATATAAGTGATATTTTGAAAGAGTGCAGAGATTTAGTTATTGCGGGCTATAAAGAGATAGTCCTAATAGGTATACATTTAGGTGCTTATGGAGAAGATTTAGATAATAAAACAACATTTGATGATGTTCTAGAAAAGATTTTAGAAATAGATGGTTTAAAGAGGTTAAGAATAAGTTCAATATATCCAGATACTGTTACAGATAGATTTATAGAACTATTAAAAAATAAAAAGCTCATGCCTCATCTTCATATTTCAATTCAATCTGCTGATGATTTAGTCCTTAAAATGATGAGAAGAAGATACGATAGTACTATGCTCTATAATGTTTTGGACAAAGTTAGAAACAATATAGAACATATTGCTTTTACAGGAGATGTTATAGTAGGATTTCCTTACGAAGCGGAGAGTAATTTTTTAAACACTTATAATTTTATAAATGAATTTAACTTCTCAGATGTACATATTTTTCCATATTCAGATAGGGAAAAAACTATAGCTCTAGGTTATAAGAGTAAAGTTAATCCTATGGATAAATATGATAGATTTAACAGGTTAAATAATTTAAGAAAAGAATTAACTAATAAATTTTTATCTAGATATTTAGATGAAGAAGTTGAAATATTAGTTGAATATTCTAAAAACAGTAAGGTAGCAGGCTACACAAAGAATTTTCTTAAAACTAAAGTAGAAAATTGTGATGCGCCCCTTAATGAAATTATAAAATTCAAACCTAAGAAAATAGTAGATGAAGTGTTAATAGGAGAATATAAATAATGTTAAAAGGTACTAAAGAAGGAATTTTAATTGAAATTAGATCTTTACAAGATTTAAGAGATTTAGAAGAAAAGGTAGCAAGTAAAAAATTTTTTTATAAAGATACAAGATTTTTAATGAGTCAAAAGGATGAAGAGCTTTTTAATCGTGTTTCAGAAATTCTAGAAAGAAGCGGTTATACTCTTTACCCTGAAAAAGAAGAAAATATACTTAGGGAAAAACCTAGTGAAATTTATAAAAATGAAGATGAGATAGAAGAGATAGTAATAGTCCCTTCTTATAACTCTCAAACTAAAGAAGAAAATAGTTTAATTCTAAAAAAAACTGTTAGATCAGGTCAACGAATAGAATTTGATGGAACTGTTATAGTTTTAGGAAGTACTAACCCTGGCTCTGAGATAATTGCTGCAGGTGATATATATGTTTTCGGCAAAGCAATGGGATTACTTCATGCAGGAAGTAAAGGAGACAAGGGTAGAATAATAGTTGCACTTAAATTAGACGTAGTTCAAATAAGAATAGCAAATGTATATGCAAAAGGTGAAGATAGAGCAACTTACGATAAGGAATTTTCACGTACAGCAGAAAAAGCATTTTTAGATAAAAAAGGCTATCTGATAATTGAAGAATACAGGCCATATGATTAATAAGGAGAGAGAAAAAATGTGGAAGAATAAAAAAAATAATGAAAAAGAAGAAAAGGATATTAATAATAAGAAAATGAGAGATAACAAAGAAAACAAAGTCAATTCAGAAAAGAAAGAGATGAAAAACATTAGGCCAAGGATATCAGAAGATAAAGCTGAAAAGCCAAGGTCTTTCGATAAACCTAATAAAAGTAGAGAGATAAAAAGCGAAATAAAAACCAAAAGACCTATTAGAAGGTTTGATAATGATAAAATAAGAAACGAAAATTTAAATTTTGAATTAGATAAAAATGAAAACACTAAAAGAGCAAGCAATAAAAATATTGAAATTGGTCCAGAAAGTGTTGAGATAATACCATTAGGTGGATTAGAAGAGATAGGAAAAAACTCAGCTGTTATAAAATATAAAGATGAGATGATTCTAATAGATGTAGGACTTTCATTTCCTGATATATCTATGTTAGGTGTAGATATAGTGGCTCCTGACTTTACCTATGTTAATAAAAATGCAAAAAAGTTAAAGGCTGTTATTCTTACTCACGGACATGAGGATCATATTGGTAGTATAGAATATTTCTTTAGAAAATTTCCTAATAAAGATGTTCCCGTATATGGCAGCAAGTTTACTTTAGGACTAGTAAGAGGAAAGCTTAATGAAAATTGGAGCAATAAAAAATACAATCTGATTGAAGCTGAAGGAAGACAAAAAGTAAGAGTAAGTAAAAATATAGAAGTAGAGTTTATAAATATTACTCATAGTATTCCTCAAGCCTTCACTATTGCTATACATACTCCTGCAGGAACAGTAGTTCATACTGGTGATTATAAATTCGACTTAACACCAGTGGATGGAAAGTTAACAGATTTTTATAAATTAGCTGAATTAGGCGAAAAAGGTGTATTAGCATTATTATCAGATAGTACTAATGCAAATAAAGAGGAATTTACTCTTTCTGAAAAGTTTGTTGGTACTAACTTTAGAAGGGTTTTACAACAAGCTAAAGGTAGAATAATAGTTGCCTCTTTCGCTTCACATGTACATAGAGTACAACAATTAGCTACAATTGCTCATGAATTTGGTAGAAAAACTGCTTTAGATGGAAGAAGTATGCTTAAAGCCTTTGAAGTAGGATTAGAGATGGGTGAAATGGTTGTTCCATCAGGATCTATAATACCTTTAAGTAAAGTCCCAACTATGCCAGAAGACAAAACAATCATTATTTGTACTGGTACTCAAGGCGAGCAAATGTCAGTTTTAACTAGAATGTCCAGAGGCGCTCATAAAGATATAAAAATAAATGAAAATGATACTATAATTATCTCTGCTACTTTTATTCCAGGTAATGAAAGAGCTATAGTAGATGTTATTAATGACTTAATGAGAAAAGGTGCAAAAGTATTGTATGAAAAAGGACAAGGATTGCACGTTTCAGGTCATGGTGCTAGAGGTGATATTAGACTTATGTTGAATCTAATAAAGCCTAAATATTTCGTACCAGTTCATGGTGAATATATGCATTTAAAAAGCAATAAGCAATTAGCTATGGAATTTGGTATGAAAGATGAAAATGTATTTCTAATTAAAAATGGAGATGTTCTAGCTGTTTCTGACAAAGGTGCTAAAATAATTGATACGGTTGAATTCGGAGCAATTATGTTAGAAGATGATAGAACAGAGGGTGTAGAACATAATATTTTAAAAGAGAGACAAATAATGTCAACAGATGGTTTAGTAATTATCTTGGCAGTATTTGATTCTAAAAAGAAAATACTTAGCTCTGCTCCACAAATAATAACTAAAGGTTATCCATCATCTCAAAGCTCTGAACAGCTTTTAAAAGATCTTTCAGAGATGATGATACACAATTATACAAAACATCCAGTTGAAGGCTTAGATGTATTTCTTTTAAGAAAAGAGATAAAAGAGAGAGCTATGAATGTATTTAGAAAAACTCAACGTAATCCTATGATTCTCCCAGTAGTTATAAATATTTAATTTAAAGGTGTAAAATTATGTTTCTTATATCTATATTAAAAAATCCTATCTTTTATCCTGTTTTAATAACATCTATTGTTGCCCAAACTTTAAAATTTGTTATTGAGATTATAAAAAATAAAAATGTTAATTTTAAGTATTTAATAAGTACAGGAGGAATGCCTAGTAGCCACTCAGCAATGGTTATGTCTTTAGTAACTACTTTAGCACTAAATGATCCTCAGGGAGTTAATACTAAGATCTTTGCAGTTACTTTAACATTTGCTTTGATAGTTATGTATGATGCTGCTAATATAAGAAGAAGTGCAGGAGAACATGCTGCTCTTCTAAATAAATTGAATAAAGTAATACAAAGTTCTAATGATGAAATAAAACTTAATAAGAATGATTTGAAAGAGGTGTTAGGTCATACACCTTTAGAGGTTGGAGCAGGAGCTTTATTAGGAATATTTCTTTCTATTCTAATAGACAAAATAGTGAAATGAGATTAGATATTTTTATAGTTGAAAACTTTAAATTAAGTAGAGAAAAAGCTCAACATTTAATAAAAGAGGGAAAGGTTCTCGTTAACAATAAAGTAGTTGTAAAAAATTCTTTTTTAGTTAAAGAGGGTAATAAAGTAGAACTAAAAGAGGAAAAAATTTATGTTAGCAGAGGAGCTTATAAATTACAAGGAGCTTCTCTATCTTTTAATATAGACTTTAAAGATAAAAAAATTTTAGATATAGGAGCTTCTACAGGAGGCTTTACTCAGTTTGCACTTGAACAAGGTGCAAATTTTGTTTATGCAATTGACGTAGGGACGAATCAATTAGATATTTCTTTAAAAGGAAATGAAAAGATAAAAAGTTTAGAAAACGTTAATATAAAAGATCTTAAACTAGAAGATATTGAGTTAGTTGATCTTATTTTAGTAGACCTTTCATTCATTTCCTTAGTAGGTCTTTTTAAATATTTCAAAAAATTCTTAAAAAATAATGGAATACTAATTGTATTAATAAAGCCACAGTTTGAGTTAGGAAGTAAAGTAATTGGTAAAAGAGGTATAGCTGATATCTCTTTACATGAAAAGGCAATTGACAAAGTAATTGATGATGCTAATAACGAAAAATTTTTCTTAAACAATTTTGATGTTTCTTGTTTGAAAGGAACTAAAGGAAATATAGAATATTTTGCACTTTTTTCTTTTGAAAATAATAACTTCAAATATGAGCTTAAAAAATATTTATTAAAATAGATTAAATTATGGACTTTTTGGTAAAGTTTTCTAAATTATATTAGGAAAAACAAAAAGTCCTTTCTTATGATAAAATATTTTAACTTATATATTAAGAGAGGAGGAAAGAGATTATGAAAATGTCAACAACAATATCAAACTCAGATTTTAAAGATTATATACAAAATAGATACTACTATGTAGATAAATCTTTATTAATAGAAGAACTATTTAGTAAAGGTGATGAAGCTACTTTATTACCAAGGCCAAGAAGATTTGGTAAAACTTTAAATCTATCAATGTTACAATACTATTTTAATATAAGAGAAGATAATAGAGGTTTATTTAAAGGTTTAAAGATAGAAAAATCTAAAATCTTTGAAGAGTATGCAAATAAATATCCAGTAGTGTCATTAACTTTTAAAAATGTTAATGGAATTGATTGGGAAGAAGACTATATGAAACTAGTTACAGAAATAAGAAGGGAATATAGAGAACATAAATATTTGTTAGAAAGCGATAAATTAGATTATTTAGATAAAGAATACTTTAAACAGGTATATGAAGGAAGTGACAAAATAGACTATTCTATGAGCACATTTGAATTATCAAGATTATTATATGAACATTATGGTAAGAAAGTTATAGTATTACTAGATGAATATGATACACCTGTTAATAAAATAATAGATGATAATCACTATAAATATATAATAAATTTTCTTAAAAATTTGATAGGGAGTACATTTAAAGGAAATAAATATTTATTTAAAGGAGTAATAACAGGAATTTTAAGAATTGCTAAAGAATCTTTATTTTCAGGAGCTAATAACATAATGGTAAGAACTATATTAGATAATGATTTTAGTGATAAGTTTGGTTTTACAGAAGAAGAAGTTATAAAAATATCAGATTACTATGATATGGGAAACAAAATAGATAGTATAAGAGAATGGTATAATGGATATACTTTTGGTAATAATACTATATATAACCCTTTCTCTATCATTAATTTTACTATAAAAAGAGTATTAGAATCTTACTGGGTAAATTCAGGAAATAGTTCATTAATTGAAAAATTGATGCTTAATTCAGAGAAAAGTGTAATAGAAAAATTGGAAAATTTAATAAAAGGTAATAGTATAGAAGAATATATAGAAGAGAGCATAGTATTTAGTGAATTAAACGATTCTAAAAATTTATGGAGCTTATTACTTTTTAGTGGATATCTTAAATCTACAGAAGGTGATTTAGGAAAATACACTTTATCTATACCAAATAAAGAACTTAAAAAATTATATAATAAAATAATGGAAAAATATTTTACCGAATTAGCACCTGAATTACTATATATTATGGATAACATAGCCAAATCAATCCTAAATGACAATATAGATAATTTTAGAAAAGAACTTGAAAATTTATTATTATCTAATATAAGTTCTTATGATATATCTAAAAGCAAAGAGGAAGTATATCATATAATTACTCTATTTTCACTTTTAAAATTAGAATATAAAAATAATTATGAAGTAAAATCTAATATTGAATCAGGAAATGGAAGATATGATATTTCTATTATTCCTAAAGCTATTAATAAAATAGGCTATATTATAGAGTTAAAAGTTACTAAAGATGAAAAAGATTTAAAAAGCAAGTCAGAAGAGGCTATTAAGCAGATAGAAAAAAATAAATATTATATAGAGTTAGTTAAAAAAGGTATTAAAAATATTAAGTTATTGGGTATTGCTTTCAAAGGCAAGAATGTATTTATTACTGAGAAAATATTTAAAAATTAATCATAAAATTAATGAGTAATTTTTCATAGTATAGTATTTTTATTAAAATTCTTTAGGCATTTTAATAAAAACTTAATTTGTAAATAAAATTATTATTAAAAGAAATTTTTTTATTTTTGATTATAGAAATTTTTAAAATTATTTATAACTTTAAGTAGAAATAAATTACTAACTATAATTTGAAACTTGAATTAAGATAGATTAATTAATATACTTATGGTAAAATCTGGAAAAATTATAGTAGCGGTGAAAAATGTATAAAAAATTTTTAATTTTATTTATTTTAGTATTAAATTGTTCATATAATACAAAAACAAAAAATATCTCAAGTGACGAAATTGTAAATGTTAGTGAAGGTGATAAAAGTAAAGAAATTTCTGAAGTACCTTCTAATTCTCTAAATAGCTTTTCTTCTGTAATGGATTTTTTCAGAATATTTAATACTATATTAACAATGTTTATAAGTGATAAAGTACCTAGCAAAGAAAAAATAATGGAAGGTGCTATAAAAGGGATGATGAAATCTTTGGATGATCCTCATTCAATATATATGTCACCTGAGGAGTATGAACATTTAATAACTACTCATATTGATTCATCTTATGAAGGTGGTTTAGGAATTCATATTATAAAAATTAAGGAAGATAACTTTATTTTAGTAGTTTCCATTATTAAAAATACTCCTGCATATGGTGCAAAATTAAAAAGAGGGGACAAAATAGTAAAGGTAAATGACAAAGATGTTAAAGGCCTTACAGCTAATCAATGTGTTAGTTTAATGAAAGGAGCTAATGGCAGCTCTGTTAATTTAACTATTTTAAGAGGAGCTGAAACTTTTAATTTAAATGTTAAAAGAGCTAAAATAAATATTCAACATGTTGAATACGAAATGCTTGATAAAAATATAGGATATATTAAGCTAAGCGATTTTGCTAAAGGGGTAGCTAAAACTATTAGAGAAAATATTAAAGAATTAGAGAAAAAGGGTGCTAAATATTTAATTTTAGATTTAAGAGATAACCCAGGAGGTACTCTTAATGATGCAATTGAAGTTTCATCAATCTTTATAGAAAAGTCACCAATTGTAATTCAAGAAGCAAACAAAGAAAAAACAAATTTTGACTCTACAGGAAATAGTTTATCAATTCCTCTAGTTGTACTTATAAATGGGGGTAGTGCTTCAGCCTCTGAAATAGTTGCAGGTGCTATAAAAGATTATAAAAGAGGATTACTAATAGGTGAAAAAACTTATGGAAAAGGTACTGTACAAGCAGTTATACCTCTTTCAGAAAAAGAAAAAGCAGGTGCAATAAAACTAACTATTGCTAGATGGTTAACTCCTAAAGGTATCCTTATAGATAAAACAGGTATAAGTCCAGATATATTTGTTGGGAGAGATAGTAGCGATTTAAAACATCTACTTGAATTTCAAGAAAAAGGAACCGTATCAGGAATAGAAGTTATGATAAAAATATTAGAAAAAGTAGATGAAAGCAAGGCTGAACAATTAAATACAGCTAGAAAAATAATTAAATTAATGAATGGTAAAAATCCTATTGAATTTATAAATTAAAATTTTTAAGAGGTCTAAATGTTTATAATATTAACTTTATTAATTTTTTGTAGCTGCTTGAAAGATGTGAAGATTGAAAAATCTAAATGTAAAGAATACCTTACTCTAGAAGAATTTTTTAAGAAAACTTTTAATGAGTATATAAATTCAAAAAGAGCTAATTTAAATTGCATAGAAATAGAAGCTAAATTAAAGTATATAATGTCAAAGTATGATATCAAAAAGATAAACAGATATAATTTAAACAGAGACGTTTGGGGTGAAATTTATAAATTTTTGCCTCTTGATACTAAGATAGATCTAAGTTATATAAATAATAACTTAGAATTAAGTAATGGAACTTTATCAATGGTTAGATATGAAACTTGGCTGGATATTGTAAATTTTGATGTAGATTCTATAAAAGCATTATTAGAATTAGGTATGGATATAAATCACACTAATTCTAAAGGTGAAAATTTTCTCCATATAGCTTGTAGAGAAGCCAATATAGAAATAACTAAGTATTTAATAGAAAATGGTATAAATATAGATAAAACTGAACATCAACATAGCCATACTCCCCTGATGATATGCTTGAAGAATTTTCATAAACCTAATTCAGAAGAAATTTTAAATTTTCTATTAGATTCAGGATGTAGTGTAGATATTGAAGATATGTATAATAATGTAGATTTTTGTATAGCAGCCGAAAAAGGTTATGAAAAGGCATTGAAAATATTGAACAGGGTAAAGATAAATGAGAACTATGTCAATAAAACTCTGATGTTAGCAACTAAGAATGGTTATTTAGAATCAGTAAAATTAACAATAGACGCAGGTGCTAATGTATATTTTAAAGATTATGAAGGTAGAACAGCTTTAATATGGGCTTCAAAAAGAGGACATAAAGAGATAATAGAATTTTTAATAGATCTTTTTTCCTCCGATGAAAAAGATCATTATGGACTTAGCGCATTAGATTATGCAAAATTTAAATGTTATGATGAAATAGTAGATTTATTAGAAGATAAATTTCAATATAACGATATTGAAATTAAAGAGTTGTCTCTTGATGAAAAAATGAAAATAATGAGGCACTTTACAGCTGGAGAAGAAGAAAAAGATATAAATTATTTAATTCAAAGAGTTAAGAATGTTAATAGTACAATAGGAGAGCTTTTTGAAAATAATAGTTATTATTACGATTTTGATTATGAGAATGACAGATTGTTAGATTTAGCTGCGAGACAGGGTGATTTAAAGATAGTAAAGCTTCTTTTGAAACGTGGAGCAAATTTAAATAATAGAAATTCGTATAATCAAACAGCGTTAATGCAAGCAGCTAATAGTGGTAACTTTAAGATAGTAGAAAAACTCTTAAAGAAAGGTGCTGATATTAATTTATTAGATAAAAGTGAAGAAAATGCTCTTTTTTATGCTTTAGATGGCTATAATGACTATCTATATGAGACACTTGGAAATATTGAATTTCAAGAAGAATTTGATAAACAAAAAGCTAGAGATTATTTAAAAATAATTAACATGCTTTTATCAAAAGGAATTAATGTAAATCAAACGAATATTTATGGAGATACAATATTAATTATGATATTTTCATCAGAACATTTTCCAGGAAAAGAGAGTATGGAAGAGATTGCAAAATTCCTTATAAAGTCAGGAGCTAATTTAAGTTATAAAAACAAAAAAGGGCATACAATTCTTACGTTTGCTGCTGGTAACTTATGGTTTGATATGACTAAATTTCTTTTAAGAAAGGGAGAGAGTTTTCAAAAATTAGATGATAAGGGAAAAGAAACTTTAAAGCTTGCTTCAGTAAGAGGAAAAAAAGAAGATATAGAATTTTTAACGAATTTAGGTGCAGAAGCAGATTTTACTGCTATGGCATTAGAAGCATTAAGATCAAATAATATAGAGATACTAAATTTGCTTATAGATAGAGGGTTTGATGCTAAATACATTGATGAGTATCAAAATAATTTACTCATTATATATTTTTTATCTCTTAATAATTGTAAAACAATAGATCAAACTATAAAAATATTAGAATTATTACTAGAAAAAGGAATAGATATTAATCATGTTAATATCTATGGCAATAGTATTATACATCAACTTTTAAAATGTCATTTTTTGTTAGAAACAGAACTGCTAGAATTTTTGATAAATAAAGGTGCAAATACAAATATTGCAAATTTTGAAGGAGAAACACCTTTGTTAATAGCTTCTAGGGAAGGATACACAAAATTGGTAGAGGTACTTCTTAACAGAGGAGCCTTAATCAATTATATTTCAAATCCATTAACAAGTTTTAATGAAAAAATTAATTTATGGCATCCATCTAATACAACCGCTCTTATTTTAGCTTCAGGCTATGGAATGTTAGAAGTAGTAAAGCTTTTAATAAAGAGAGGAGCAAACTTAAATATTGTAGACAAGGATGGAAATAGTGCACTATTAGCGGCTTTAGTAAGATACACAAGAGCCTCGAATGGATGTTCAGGTAAAAGCTCATTTGAATATATATTTTATAAAATATGTAAATTGTTAGTAAAAAATGGCGCTGATATTAATATCGTAAATAAAAATGGAGATAATGCATATAGCTTAGCAAAGAAAAAAGATAAAAAGATATTAGAATTTTTAGAAAATTACTAAAATTTTTAAATGATAGTTATAAGAAAGTAAGACATCAAAATTTTTAATAAATAAATGTATCTCATTTATACTAAAAAAGAGAAACGTTAAAGATTTCTCTTTTTTTAAGCATTAGTAATTATAAAAATTGCAAAATAATTGATTACCTTGATTTGAATCTTAAAACTTTTATGAAAGTTCTATAATTTTTAGCGCTTTTTAAAAGATTATAAAGAGTAGGATTATTATCAATTCTAGAATAATCAAATGCGCTTAAGTTTAAATCATTTTTATCTTCAATATTTGCGCCATTATCTAATAAAATTTTAGAAATTTGAAAATTTCTATTAGCTACTGCTATAATTAATGGAGTATTTCCTTTATAATTTGCTAAATTTATTTGCACATTATTTTCCAAAAGAATTTTAATGATATCATAAAGATTATTAACAACAGCTATTATCAGAGGAGTGTTTCCTAGATTATTTTTGTGACTTAAATCTGCACCTTTTCTAATTAGCAATTTTGCCGCTTCTTCATTTCTATTTGAACATGCTAATATTAAAGGGGTATCTCCATCAAAATTTGCTTCGTTAATATTTGCTCCCTTTTCAAGCAATATTTTGAATATTTCTTGATTTTTGAAGCGCAAAGCATACATTAAAGCTGTATTGCCCTCTTTACATTTTGAATTAATATCAACTCCTTTATTTAGAAGCATGTCAATAATTTCTATGTTTCCTTCTTCACAAGCAAACATTAAAGGAGTACAGCCAAAAGCATCTTTAGCTTCTAAATCAGCGCCATTTATTATTAAGAATTTAGCTAGTTCTGGAAGATTATTTTGAATTAAATTTGAAAGTGCTGTACTCTCATTAATACCTTTATCATTAATATCAGCTCCTAAATGAATTAATAGCTTTAACTCTTCTTCTAATCCATAAGCCGATGCTAATATTAAAGCACTATTTCCATTTTTATCTTTATAATTGATATTTATTTTATAATTTCTTACAAGTAGTTCCATAACATCTCTCTTTTGACCAAGAGTAGCTAAAATCAATCCATTCCTTTTATCTTTATCTTCGGTATTAGTAGGATCTAATTTATTATCCTTTACAAAATTTTCTACTATTTTACTGTTAGAAATGAAACAAAGAAATAAAAAAAGCTTATTTTCATCTATTAAATTTTTTTCTACTATCTTTCCTTTTTTTAAAATTAAAAATATAGGATAATTATTCAAATTATTTAGAGAGATATTATATATTTTATCTATTATATTTTCATCATACTTTAAATTTTCGTTTTCTAATAATTCTATTATAATTTTTAAGTCTTCATTTTCTATAGCATACTCTATAACAGTTTTATTATTGAAAATGTAATTTACATCAGCTCCTAATTTTATTAAATATTTAAATTTTTGAATGTTTCTCTTTTCTATAGCTATAATTAATTCTTCATTCAAATTTTTAAATTTTACTTTCGAGTTATTTATTTCTTTAATACAATTTGTAAGAAACAAAATGAACATTAATTTTAAAAATTTCATAGCTCACTCCTTAATTTCTTATCTTAAAAATTTTTGGAATTATGAACAAATTAAAGAACAAAATATTTTTCTAAGATATTATTTTTTATTATCACTCTAATGGTTAACTTATTGTTTTTAAATATTATTTACATAAATTTTGACTATTTAATTTTTATAAATTATTTACATTGTCTTTAAATCCCTTTAATTTCCTGAAAAAATTATACAACATTTGATTTATTTTGTAAATGTAGAGACTATAAACGGCTAATAATTAAGAGCTGTTAATCTTATTTTAATATATTGTATAGAGCAAAAAATTAGAAGGAAATATTTTTTTAAAAGGTGTTATTCTAAAAAAGTTACATAGTTATTCCAAATACAATTATTGTAATGGGAATAGACGGAACAGGAATGCTTTTGAATGTTAAATAAAAAGTAGCTCAAGGTAAAGCTCAGCAATTAAATATAGCTAAAAGAATGAATTGATGGTTGTAAAAATTTAATAGAGTTTATAAAAAAATGAAATTTATTTTGAAAAGGTTATAATATTTACAAAAAAATAAGAGTATGGTATCTTAAAGGTAATTAAACATATAAAAAAATATTAAATATAATCTTATATTTAATATTACAAGCTAAGCCGTACAAAAAGATAAAATAAAAACGATTTAAAACAAAAAGGGGAAAATAAATTAATAAGGAGATAAAATGTTGAAATTAATGAATATTTTAATATTTGTTCTGAGTATTTTAGAAAACGGAACAGATCGTGGAGCTTAAAAATACATTTTAATTATTAATAAATTAAAAATAAAATTAAAAACTAATAAGGAGATAAAAATGTTAAGATTAATGACAGCTCTAGTGCTTGTTTTAGAAATCTTAGATGATGTTCATGACAGAGGAGCTTAAATCCCCCAATCAAAGTGTGATTATTTAAATAATATTTTCAAGAGGGAGAAATTATGAAAAGAGTTTTTATATTATTTTTATTTTTTATTAAGTTTTTAAACGCTTTTGAAAAAGAAATTATAAAATACGAAGATAGAAAATTAAATATTTCTAGAAAAGTATCTGTTTTGGAGGATGAAACTAAAAAGGTAAGGGAAGAAGATATAGCAAAAGGATTATATGATAATAAGTTTAAACCTTATGATAAACCTATTTTATATTTATGGAACTCCAATGCTTTATATTATATTAAAATGGAAATTAATAACCTTTCTTCTAAAAAAAGGCTAGAATTATATGGATGGTTTGGTCCTATAACTTTAAAGAGAACTGATATTTCTCTTTTTTATTTAGAAAAAGATAAGATAGTAAAAGATAAATTTACAAGAAAGCTTATCGAGAATGATGAAGAAAATCTTTTGAACTATGGTTATGGTTCTTTTGATATTAAACCTAACGAAAAAAAAATAATTTACTTGAGGGTTAATCCTAAATTAACTACTCCTTTAATTTTAACTACTTTAGTTGATATAGTGAAAGAAGAGAAGGTCTATTCAGCAATTACAAATATATTTAATGGGTTAAGCTTGCTTATAA
>JAEWOZ010000074.1 GCA_023399505.1 Fusobacteriota bacterium
CCTACAATTAGAAAAAGTGTAGCAACTTTAAAAAAAATAGAAGACTTAGAAAATTCTCCTGAATGGAATGCCTTAACTAAGAAAGAAGTATCTCTGTTTTTACGTAAGAAGAACAAGCTTAAAAGAAATTTAGATGGAATAAAAGAAATGTCTTTTCTTCCAGATGCAATTTTTGTAATAGATTTGAAAAAAGACAAGTTAGCAGTAGATGAAGCTAAAAAACTAAATATTCCAGTATTTGCTATGGTAGATACAAACTGTGATCCTGAAACAGTTGATTATCCAATGCCTTCAAATGATGACGCTATAAGAGCTATAGCTTTAATTACTAAAATGATCGCAGATACAATAGTTGATGGAAGAAATTTAGATGAAATTAAAGAAGATACTTCAACTCATCAATCATATGACGATACTCAAACTGAAAGTAAAACTGAAGATGAAAAGAAAAAATTTAGAAGATCATATGAAAGACCAAGTTATGATGAGAGAAGAGAATCTCTTAAGTCTAACGTAACTGCTGAACAAAAACCTCGTGAAGTTAAAGAGCAGGAAGCAGAATTAAAAGAGGTTAAAGAGACTACTCAAGAAGAGAGAAAAACTATCAGAAGAAAAGTTCCTGTAGAATCTTCTAACGAAATTAAAGAGGAACCATCTGAAGAAAAAGCTGTAAAGAGAGCTAGAACTAAAAAAGTAGAAGAAATTAATGAAGATTCTTCAACTATATCTGAAGAGAAAAAACCTACTAGAAGACCTAGAAAAGCAGCAGAAAAGGAAGAAGAATAATGATTTCTAAAGAAGCATTACTTGAATTAAGAGAAAGAACAGGCGCTGGAATGCTTGATTGCAAAAAGGCACTTGAAGAGACAAATGGTGACGTAGAAGAAGCTGTTTATCAATTAAGAAAAAAAGGGTTAGCTAAAGCTGCTTCTAAAAGTGAAAGAGCAACTTCTGAAGGCGTAATTTCCGTTACTGTATCAGAAGATTTGCATAAAGGCGCTATTGTAGAACTTAAATGCGAAACAGATTTTGTTTCTAGAAATGAAATGTTTCAAAATTTAACAAAAAAGATTGCTGAGTTAGCAATGCATTACAATATACCTAATAAAGAGGATTTAATAAATGCTCATTTAAATGGTAGCGAAAAGGTAAGTGACGCTCTATCTAATTCAATATCAACATTTGGTGAAAATATATTAATAGGGAATGTTTTTACCTTTGAAAGTAAAAATATTTTTGAAAGTTATCTGCATTCAAATGGAAAAATAGGGGTTCTTGTTGAATATGCTGGTGATAATAAAGTTGTTGCTAAAGATGTAGCAATGCATATTGCTGCTATGGCTCCTCAATGTGTAAGCAGTAAAGATATTGATTCTGAAACATTGAAAAGAGAAAAAGAGGTTTATGCAGAAATGTATAAAAAAGATTTAGCTGGTAAACCTAAAGAGATAGTTGAAAAAATAATAGAAGGAAGAATGTCTAAATTTTTCGAAACTTATTGCCTACTTTCTCAAAAATTTGCTAAAAATCCTGAAATAACAGTAGAAGAATATATTAAAAATAAGATTGAAATAAAAAGTTTTAAAAGAGTGGCTTTGGGAGATAAATAACAATGAAACCTCTTTACAAAAGAGTTTTATTAAAATTAAGCGGAGAACTTTTAGGTAGTTCTGAAGGACTTTTTTCAGAAGCTAAGATAAAAAGTTATTGTAAAGAATTAGTTAATTTAAATAAAAATGGGATTGAACTAGCAATTGTGCTAGGTGGTGGTAACATATTTAGAGGACGAGAATTAAACAGCTTATATGTAGATAGAGCTGATTCGGATTCCGTAGGAATGTTATCTACTTATATGAATGCTCTAATTCTTAAAAGTTACCTCTCTGCTTATGGTGCACCTTCAGTTATTTTAACCTCTAGCTATATTCAAGGGGTAGGAGAAGTATATTCTAAAGATAAAGCTATAGAATATTTAAAAGGTAAAAGTATTGTAATTCTAGCGGGTGGCACATCCTTACCTTACTTCTCAACTGATACTGCTTCAGCTGTTAAAGCAATAGATATTAAAGCGGAAATACTATTAAAAGCTACTAAAACAGATGGAGTATATGAGAAAGATCCAGTTAAATTTGAAAATGTTAAAAAATTTGATATAATTAGTTATAGAAAAATTTTAGATAAACAATTAAAAGTAATGGATCTTACGGCAGTAACTTTATGTATGGAATACAAAGTTAAAATAGTTGTATTTGATGCAACTATTCCTGAAAATATATCTCAAGCTATATTTACAAATAATATAGGCACTTTAATTTCAACGGAGGATTAATGGAAAAAGATATAAAAACAAATATGGAAAAATCATTAGAAAGTTTGAAAAATAAATTTAAACAAATTAGGGCTGGAAGGGCAAATGTAGATATGCTAAGTTCAATACAAGTAGAGTATTATGGTTCTATGACAGCATTGAATCAAGTAGCAAATTTATCTACATCTGATGCTAGGACATTAATTATAGATCCTTGGGATAAAGGTACTTTATCTGATATAGAAAAAAGTATTCAAAAATCTAATCTGAATCTTAATCCAATAAATGATGGAAAGATTATTAGAATAATTTTACCCGAGTTAACAGAAGAGAGAAGAAAAGAGTTTTTAAAAATTGCTAAAAAGGAACTGGAAGAGGGAAAAGTAAGTGTAAGAAATGTTAGAAAACATTTCAACACAGAATATAAGAAGATGGAAGAGAATGGAGAAATCTCTGAAGATCAATTAAAAGCTAAAGAAAAAGAAGTACAAAAAATTACTGACGAATATGTACTAAAAATGGATAATTTATACCATCAAAAAGAAAAAGACATAATGGGCTTATAACCTTATGTCTTTTTTGTTGTTAGCAATTAGACAAATTTTTTGTTTAGTGATAGACTAAATTTAATAATTAGTTTTAAAAAGTTCTAATATTATATAATTAAGGTATCCTATTACTTGATTTTAATAATTAATTATGAAGTTTGGTGAAGTAAATACAATAATTTCATAGATACCTTAAAATAATTTTTTAGACAACATAAAAAATTAAAATAGATAATGAAGTATAATTGATGATTAAAATACTACTGTTAATAATTCTTTGCCTTAATTGTAGCAAGTAGAAGTTTAAGAGAATTAAGACACGGGAATAAGAATTTTTTAATGTACTTAACTTATTAAAAAAGCAGATGAAAATAAATATACTCAAGCTTTAGAATTTTTAAATGAAAAAATTAATCATATAATAAGTTCTGAAACAATTTCTAAAGTTTTCAGAGAAGTACTCGAATCTAAAGAAATTAATCATTTCAATATAGATTTTTTAAGTAGTTTGATAAAAAAAAGTAAATATAAATTCTCCTTATAGCTATAAAAGTATGCCTTTAGAAATAATTATAAGAAATAATTTAGTAGAGCTATTTATAGAAACCTTAAATTTATACGGGAAAGAAATTGATTTCACTAATTATACAGACTATATAGAAGAAGAAGCAACTGAAAGTAATAATGAAATATTTTTAGAAAATTTACTTTCATTGAGTAGATCACATATTAATGCTCTTAATTTTAGAGCTCCTCATTTTGGCTTTACCCCTTTATTGTCCTGCTTAGATAGGGCATAATCAAAATTTGGAGGTAAAATTGATTATAGATATCTACGGCAATACTTTTACTAAGAAATGGCGCAAACCCTAACCTAGGAAATTTATATAGCGGAGAAACACCATTAATGGTATTTATAAAAAATTTTAATGAAAATATTAAGGGTGAAATAGAAAAAGAGTTTCTAGAAGAAATATTAAAAACTTCAGTTTTACATCTAAGAAATAACCAAGGTGAAATAGCCTTATCTATAGCAATTGAATATAAATATAAAAAGTTAGCTGAAAGAATATCTTCATGTGATAGTCTATATTTGCACACTTATAATATCGAAGGACTAGAACTTAAAAATGAAGAAGAGTATTATAAGAAAGAGTTAGGAAACCATATTACTAATAAAAAAAAAGGTATAAAATATAATTTAATAAAAGCTTAGGGAAACAAATATTTTGGTGTAATAGACAACATGATTAGTAAATTTGATTACAAAGATTTAGAGTTGTTCTTTTCGGAAATTGAAAATGCCTTAGAGATGAAAAATTATTGTTTAAATAGAAAGAATCATATTTTAAATAGTTCTCTAATAAGAGTAAATGATAGTTCTAAAATTTTATCTTTAAAATTCCATGAAAGTGCCGTCTCATTCTCTAGATTTGGTTATCATATTGACAATTCTTATTCGTAAGGAACTTACGTGTCTCTGGTTTCTTCAATATAAATCTTTGGTTATTCATCTTGGTTTCTTGTTGAACTTAAAGAACCTATAAACTTTGAGCAGAAAGAACTTGAATTAAAAAATCTAATTGAAGAGAACAAAAAAATAAAAGGAACAAAGCAAATCGAAATAATGAAATTAGTAGAAATAACAGAATTAATAACAAAAGATGTAAAAGGAGTAAAATATTTAAAGTAAGGATTAAAGAATAATTTTGAACTTAGATTATGAAAATTTTTTTATTTTGATACTAATAAAATTTTAAAAAATTTATTAGTATCAAATCTAGACAGCTAATCTATTAAATGAAAAAGTGTGATATAAGAGTAAAAATATCCAGAAAGTTAGGATTAGACCAGATGTTAAAATTAGTTAATTATTGAAATTGGACAATATTTTA
The DNA here is from genome assembly GCA_023399505.1 of Fusobacteriota bacterium. Lineage (GTDB taxonomy): Bacteria > Fusobacteriota > Fusobacteriia > Bac17 > JAEWOZ01 > JAEWOZ01. The sequence goes on from JAEWOZ010000074.1 coordinate 4,752, forward strand.
AATTAATGATAATATTATCTAAATACTATCATGAAATAAATTATATTAAAATTTAACACCTAAATTTTATGTAGCTTAAATTCAATAAAGAAAAATTATGAATATATAAGGAGATTTATAAATGAGAAAAATATTATTTTTAGTTTTATTGCTTAATTGTTATAAGTTAAATTTCAATGGTCTAGAGAGTAATTACAAACATCCAATTGATAATAGACTAATTAATGCTATAAAAAAAGCTGATGACAAAGAAATAAATAATTTATTAGAAAACGTTGAAAAATTTGAAAATATAAGAAGAACAGAATTAAGACATGAAAATAAAAACTTTTTAATGGTTCTCTTACAATATTATGGGACCAACTATGAGCTAAAAAACAATGAAGCACCTAAAAACATATCTAAATCAAAATTAGAAATATTTAAAAAATATCTACCAGATTTCAAAAATATTATAAACGATACTGACTCAAACTCAAAGACAATTATTTTTTATGCAATTGACACAGGAATTGGTGAAATTGTTACTACTTTAATAGATACAGATGGTATTGAATTAGAACATCTAAATAAGGATAGGATATCACCTATTAATTATTGTATTTTGAATGATACTTCAATTTTTAATTACTTAAATAATAAGAAATTAAATGCTAATTCTTCTCTTAACTATTTAAGTAAATTTAAAATGTCCAAGAGAAAGAAAGTAAAAGGAGTTCCTCCTTTATTAGCTGCATGTATGGCTAATAAGCCTGATATAGTTAAAAAACTTTTAGAACATGGCGTTGAAGTTGATATCGAGAATGAACATGATACTAAAGCAATATGGTTAGCAGCAATTAACGGCTATGAAGAAGTTGTAGAAGAACTTTTACTGAAAGGAGCGAAGCATCTAAGTAGGAAGGGTATAGCTTTAGATAAAGTTCAAACTGTCATGGGAGTAGCTGTCAAAGCTTTCTTACAAAAATCTTTAGATGTAGGGATAGCAGGGGCTAGTGCAATAGCTAAAGCACACGGTGTAGATCCTGGGATACCTTTTGGAATAGATTTAAAAGCTTTTGATAGCTCATACAGTGACATAGATAAAAGAGAAGCTTATAAAGAGGTAAGAAGGATATACAAAAGAGGAAATTGGATAACTAAAATAAAAAAAGAAGATATAAATATAAATTTACTTTTAGGATATATAGAACTTTTATCTGATACTATCTACAAAATAAATAAAAAATATTTGGAAGTAAAAGATATATATAAAATTAACAGAAATAACCCTTTAATTGTAAAAAAAATATATGCGATAGATAAATTGAGCCAAGAGGAATTGAATAAAGATCTAGCAGGTGTCCAAGATTATATAAAAAAATTACATGGACTGATTGTTGAAATAAAAGGAATAAATATACGTGATGACGAAGAGATAGAAATTTCTTTAACGAATTTTCAAAAGTTATTATCCGACTTTTTAGAAAGTTATAATAGAGATAAAGAACTTCCAGAACAACCTTACTTATATCACAATTTAAGCAAAGATAAAGAATTTGCTGCCTATCTAAAATCAAAGCAAATATTAAGCTTTCATCAACTAGAAAGACTTGTTAATAAAGCAATAGGTTCCTTAATGAAATATATTGGCTTAATTAATTATGAAAAAGCTCTTAAATATCTACATGATGATTTTCAAAGAAGAACTCAAATAAATGAAGATAGAGAGAAGAGAAATCAAAAAACAAAAGAAAACCTTAAAAAAGCATCAAAAAGCATCAAAAATTTCTTTGGTAATATAAAACATACTAAAAAAGTTTCAAAAATAAATGCACTTATGATTGAAAATGAAAAAAAGCAAAGAGTACCTAACGATTCTATAGTAATAGAGGGAAATATAAATTACGAAAATATAGATTTAAACAAAATGATTGAAAATATTCAATTTCCTGAAATTGATATTAATAGCTTCAGCGATGTCCACTATGATGCTTTTATTAAAGACTATAAAAAACTCTTAATAGAAAAAGAGGCGCTATTTAACTTTATAGACAGTGAACTTAAATAGAAAAAGAAAAAGGAGAAAAAAATGTATACAATGTTATTAATTTTCTTAATAAGCAGTTGTTCAAAAACAATTTCTTTCTTGGATAGATCAAAAGAAAAGAAACTAATTTTAAAAACCGAAGATAAAAAAAGAATTCTAGTTCCTAATTTCATAGAGAACTTTCAACCAAAAGAAAATTTCATGACTTCAATAAAAGAGGGAAGTTTAAAATCTATTTATTTGCAAACATATCCTTTACATTTATCTATTTATTCTTATATTTATGATAAAAGTAATGAAAATTTTCAAAAGATAGAAAAAGTTTTAAAAAGTTTTGAGAACTTTAAAAATTTATTATCAGAAGAAGATTTTGAAGAATATATAAATGAACGTATAAATGGTTATGATACCAATGGATTAACACCTCTGCATGTAGCTGTTTTATCAAAAGAATACAAAGTTATTGAGCTTATTTTTTCTGAAAAGTATGGTTTTAAATTTGATGTTAATATAGCTACCGCCTATGAGAAGGTAACTCCTCTCTCCTTGGCAATATCACTTACAATAGGTATTAAAGAAGATACAAAAAATTTACACCAAGATATGAATAACATAATAAACAAAATAATTTCATTTAAACCTAAGCTAGGACTATTAGATAAAGATAATATATCTGAATGTGGTTATGCAGCCTTGAGTGGTGATATCGAATTAATTAAAAATATTATAGAAAATTTAAATTACCAAATCAGTGAAGAAGAGATAAGCCCTTTAGCTCTGTCAGCTGCAAATAATAACTATAATATTTTAAGTTATCTATCTGATAAAGAAAATTATCAAAAATGGGGTAACTTAAAAAAATTAGAGTTTGTAAGCTACGTATTTAAAAATAGTAATTTGCAAGAGCTAAGAAAGAGTTTAAATGAAAAGCCAATTTTAGAAATTATTGAAAAATATATGGAAGAATATAAAAATACTATAGATACAGAAGGAAAAACTCCTTTAATATACTCAATAGAATTTAATAATCAAGAAAATATAAATAAAGATTATCTAAAAGAAAATTTATCATATAGTCCTAAGCTAATCTTCGATATATGCAAAAATGATGATAATTATGAATTTGTTAAAAATCTCCTAAACCAAAAAATAAATTTTGACTTGAGGGATTCTAGAAATAATACCCCTTTACATATTTCATTAAAGAGTGATGCTGTCAAAATTGCAAGTATTTTAATAAATACAGTTGGTGCGCAAGGAATCAATAAGGCGAATTCTAAAGGCCAAACTCCATTACATATAGCTGCAGCAAATAATCATATTACACTAGTGGAAAGATTGCTAAAAAATCGTGCTGATGTAAACATAACAGATAAGAATGGTAATACACCTTTACATTATGCTGTATTAAAAGAAAATGTTGAAGTAATAAGACTTCTCATAGGAAATGAAGCCAAATTAGATATTCATAACAATCAAGACGAAGTACCTGCAGATTTAAGTGATAAACCGTATATACTTCAAGAATTGAAAAGAGAATTACCTAAGGAAATAGACGTAGAAGGATTGAGCAAAGAAATTGCCTTCAAAGTTATGAAAGCTCTAAAAAGTAGTGGAATCCAAAGTATTACAAGCAAATTAACAGAAGCTAACATTGAAGAAACTAAAGAAAATTCCCAAGAGGATGAAATTCTTAAAAGAGCAAGGAAGTTGCTAAAAGATATATCAGGAGACCTTGGAAAGATTAACTTGATAGATCTTGATAAAGAATTTGAAATAATAGCTCCAGTATTAACTTCATTGAACCACACTGAAGATAGAGTAATTATAAAAGATGCTTCTCGAGCAATTAATAAATACATCAGAAAGATAGAAGGCTCTTCGAAAGAGAATTTGAAAAGAAACAATATAGATCCAGAGAAGGTAAGCAGCGTTCTAGGATCCATATCAAAACAATTGGAACAACTTAAAGAGCAACCTGTAATACAACAAAATGTTCAGTAATAAGAACATAAATATAGAACTCCTTTATTCAAACAAAGGAGTTTTTATTATACTTTTTAATAAAATTGTAGTGAATGCCTAGCAAATCTATAGTAGCCTTTTAAAAAATTATGAACAAAGAGTATAATTTCTAAGAAAATGGGAAGAAAATTTATTTTTATGAGGAGAATGGATGAGAAGTATAATAATATCTTTATTCATACTAAATTGTAGTAAAAGTATGAAAGAATTAACCTGTAGAAGTAAAATAGGAAATGAATATTGGAAATATATAAAAGAAGATAAAAGTAAGGAATTGGGAGAATTTTTGAATGAACCCTTTAAATAAGGATATAGACATAAATAGCAAAAATAAAGAGGGGGAAACATCATTAATATTAGCAACTAAATATAATAGCTTGGAAGTAATGAACTTATCATTAGATATAAAATGAATAGTAAGAATTAATAAATAAAAATTTAAGCTTAATAGTTTCAAATATTCAATTTTAAAATGGATTAATAATGAATGAAATTACTTTAATAAACTTAACTGGTGCAAAATATGATACGTGGCAATAGAATATGATAATTTGGAAATAATAAATACTATTATCAAAAATAAAAACAAGAAATTTTATCTTTCAAATGATTTTGTAATTTTTTAGAAGGCCAAAAAGATGATATAAGAGCAAATTAAGAAGGAAGAGCTTTAGTTTTTTGATGAAAGAAAAAGACGTAAATTATATTTTTCTTATAAACGCAGCATTTAGATCTAATTATAAAGAAAATATGACCTCTTTCCTAGTATTTTTATCTCATACTATTTA